>PHAM01000013.1:37111-38854 GCA_002841685.1 Elusimicrobia bacterium HGW-Elusimicrobia-2
GCGGCCGCAGAAGGCCTCCTCCTATGGCCGCGCGGACAACTCCCGCCGTGCCTTCGGGGCGCAGGGTCAATGAGCGGCCGGCTTTATCAGGAAAAGTGTACATCTGCTTCTGCACGATGTCACTGCCCCCGCCTATGGTCCGTTCAAAAAGAGCGGTGTCCTCAAAAATAGGCGTGTTTATCAGGCCATAGCCGTAGAGCCTCGCGGCTTCTTCAAAAATCCGCGAAACGCGGGAAAATCTTCCGGCTTCCTCGCCGACAATATCCCTGGTTCCTTTAGGTACATTATATATTTTCATAGCATTGTGATTATATGAAATGTCAATGGCGGAGGCAAATTTCTCACGCCATGCCTTCCGACATATATTCCACAACAATTTCAATAATTTTCCTGACCGTTATATTGCATGATTTGAAGGAGATGCTGTCCAGCGCTTTGATGCCCCGCTTTCTCAATATGTCACTGATAAGGGCATGGATAAACGATTGCGTCGCCGCGTCCACTCCATCAAAATCAAGAGTCACATCCTCCCCCCGGTCTAAGGCCGGAATAATTTCCTTTATCCGTATATCTCTGGCGACATCCTTGTTTTCCGCGAACGCTCCCGCTTTATCAAAAATAGTGATGCTTTTCATATGAATCTCGGCCTCCTGTAGCGCGCTTTTCTCCTCTCACGGACAGCGCTTGTGTAAGTTTTCCTTATGCTGTCCAGTAAAAGCGAAAACTCTTTTGTCTGGTCAAGAGATATATCTATCCCCACGATTGTTCCCTGCCAGAACGGAAGATTCTCGTCGCTTGAATGCCTGTCTTTGAAAGGATCAGCTTTTAAGCGCAACGGCGCCTGCGGCGCTTTTCTGAGTAATTTGTAAAATGCCCTTCCGCTGTAAACAATAAAAAAATCGCGGTTCACTCCGGCGATAGATTTTATAAAAAAGAGGCCTGCTCCGGCATTTTGCTCGGTGCCGCCCTCTCGTTTGGTCATACCCGTAATGCCCGGCCAAAGCGCCAGCCGGATGGCCTCCAAATCAGTTTTTGCCGAATGAGCCTGATTAATCGTCGCCTTCAAGCCCACGCCCCTATCGGCGATCCCTAGCCGGATGGTATTGCTTTTCGCATAATACTGTGCACAAAGGAAAGCGCCATATTCGGAATCCGCGTGTTCTATCACATTACGCGCCAATTCGCTGACCGCGTATCCTATTGTTTTAGACTGCTCTTTATCCAGATGCAGCAGAGGTATCATTTCTGTGATAAATTTTGTGAGTTCATCCGATGTGCGAATTTGTGTTATCGGGATAAAGCGCCCCGCAGGCTCATGTTCCTCGATCTGAATATCCGAAGGGATATTCAGCGTATTAAAAAGCCCCATACGGACAAGATAATGTTTTGATTTGGCTTTTAATTTTTCGCATCGGATATCGCTTGATTTCATTGATATGCCGAGCGCGGCAATCATAGATAAAACAACCGGATGGACGGAAATCCATTTGTCGTTCGCCGTAATCTCAAGAATATCGGGCGAAGCCGGGTCAAAACTTCGGAAAAAGGGATCTATATTTCCCAAAAACGCGCTATTAGGGATATGTATTTTCATATTGACATTATACCGGGATTCCCGGTAAATGTCAATACTACCGGGATTCCCTGTCATTTAAAAATCAAAAGTGAACCGTTTTTGTTAGATTTAAGAATCAAAAGTGAACTCTTTATTTTCCCCCTTTTTGATAAAAGGGGGAAACCGAA
>PHAM01000014.1 GCA_002841685.1 Elusimicrobia bacterium HGW-Elusimicrobia-2
GCCAATACCCGCCACACGGATGCCGAGATCCGTTCCGTTTCTGGCCATAACGGAGACAATGGTTGATTTTTCAAGGCCGGCTATCGTATCGGCTGTCGCTTTGCAGGCGGCCATCGACACATTGAGATAGCTGTGCGGGTTTGACGCTATGAAGTCAATGATCTCTTTGATAACACTTTTCGCGATTCCCGTCTTGAGAAAAAGAGGTATCAGCTCTTTTATAAGGATATCCGTCGCCGCGACATTCCTGTTGTGGCACTCATCGCCCATCATCAGCGCCTGCGATGTTATGGCTTTTATATCTATACCGCCCGGGGACTGCCTGAGAGCCTCATTTATCGAGGGGGCCAAAACATCTTCCATCCACTTGAGATGCTTTAAAACATCGGGGGAATTGGCGCCGAACCTCAGCACTTTTCCAAGCCCCTCGTTCAGCGTGCAGTAGGCCTTATTGCCGAACTTTTTGTTTTCAACGACATAAACCCACATCGAGGAGGACACCACCCCGGCCATGGGGCCGACAGTTGAATGATGATGGCAGGGTGAAAACTCTATTTCGCCGCGGTCGACGAGAACCTTCGCTTCCTTCAGGTCCGCGGCCAGTCCCTCATAAACGATGGCGCCCAGAACCGCGCCCATAACGGGGCCGCACATATTTTCCTTTGTCACGGGAGGCCCTGCGTGAAGTATGAGGTTTTTCTTCATACCCGGTATCACGTCTTTCGCGCGGGCCGTGGCTATAAGAACGGGCGTTGATTCATTGATCCGGCGGATGCCCTCGGCGTTTGCCGCGTCTATCTCGTCTTTTATCTGTTCGAGCGAATCCAGCAGCGCCGCCATCCCGGTATCGCCCCCGGCAAAAGGCGTGAACCCGGCGTTGCGCACATCAGCGCCCTGCTTTTTCAGCGCGTCGTAGAAAAGATCCACTCCCAGGTTGATTATCTTATCGTTCTTAAACATCGTCATTCCTCCATTTTATGGTCTGAGCGGAATTTTTGAGAAACTTCAGCCGCTGGTCGAAAAAGCTCCACGAATCCAGCTTTATAGCGTTCAGCATCATCTTTATTTCTTTTTCATACATTCTTTTGAGCGTGTCTTTTGAGAGTTCCGGCCACAGCTTTTTTTTGGCTTTTTCAAAGACCGCGTAATCGGCGTAGGGAAAAGGATGCCTCAAATTGTAGATTTCAGGCACGCTGTAACCGCTTTTGCTGAGCTGTTCCCAGTACTCGACGATATCCCTGAAATGTTTTCTCCAGTTGAAGGCCCTGGCTCCGACGTCATAAACGGCGCATCTTTCTATGCGCGATGAGATAGTCTGAGAGGCCTCGAATTCCGGGCTCAGAAGAGCGTTTGTCCTGATAAGGTCTGTACCGTCTATCGCGAAGGGCAGCTCTCCTTTTTTCTCGACGAGCTCAAAACGGCCCTCTATGTAAAACACATAAGCCTTGAAATCACGGTTCTTCTTCCTGAATTTTTTCTCATAAGCACTGATGATCTTTTCCGTGTAAGGCGTGCCTATCGTAAAAAATATGAATCTGTCCAGTTTGACGTCCATGTCCAGTATGCAGTCAAAGCCGTTCTTGAGCGTGGTGCCCGTGGCTATAACATCCCCCGCTATGAGAGATGTCACGCCTTCAAGCGAGAATTTCCTGTATTGATCGTGCTTTATCTGCCAGTGCTTGCCCTTCTGCACCCGCTGGGAGGTCATAAAAGAAGCGTTCACTTTTGTGAAACCGTAGCACTTGTAGAACTGTTCTATGAAGTTGAAATTCAGCCCGCCTCTCAGAAAGTGCAGCGCCGAATATTGCGAACCCCCGTTATCATCTTTGAAAAATTTCATGGCAAACGGAGTTTTGAGAAAATTTTCAATACCCTTCCTTAAAAGATAGGTGTATTCAAAACCGTGTATCTCAGGCATATTGAGGATTTTTCTCGTCGCGGGCGTTGAGATTATGTACCTTTCAATGCTTGATGCGGGACATATCCTGTATAGCGCCGCGTTAGTGGGTCCAGGGATTTTTTTAAGACAATCGTTCATTTGGAGAAAAGAATCTCGCGCACGGCCTCAACCGCCTGCCTGTTCGTGTGATAAACAAGAGCGCCTGCCTCTTCCAGCTTCTTCTGCTGGGCATTATAATCCTGAGGATCGCCATAAGAACCGGTGATGGGAGTGACAAAAATAATACCGGGATTTGTTTTTGTCGCCTCCACTATCGCTTCCGCAAGCTCTCCGGCGGGGTCATTGTGACAGCCCCATCCGAGGGTGCAGTCCAGCAGTATGACGCCTGTCTGGGGGTCTTCCGCCTCCTGAGCTATCCTCTGTTTCCTCAGCGTAAAATCCATCATAGGGTGAGGATATCCCCTCGTGAAATCATCTTCGCCCATATCAACAAGGGAATTTTTGATGCTTTTAAAAACATCCTGAAGCGAAAGATCTTTGTTTATGGGAGTGTTGGAGAAGATCTCAATGTCTTTCAGCAGATAGAGCGCCTCGTAGCAGAGCGTTCCGCCCGCATATAGAGCGCGGAGATATTTGCCTTTGAGCTTCGGCAGCCTGTGGGCGGACACGGGCAGGACGGCTTTCTCGTTCAGCAGGCGGCAGGCCCGCACGGCCGCTTCTTCAAGATTGGACGCGAATTTTATGTTGCCGAAATCCTTGAGTTCCATTGTCAGAAAATTGATAACATATTCCTTTCTTCCCGCCTTGGCTTTTGAAATTATCTTATCCGCCACATCAGCGTCGGGCGGTTTGGATATTATCACGATGACATCGGTGCTCTTATCGCTTTCCAGCAGATCCATCGCCGCGAGCAGGCTCAATCCGCCGACGGCGCTTTTTATATCCCTGCCTCCGACGCCTATAACCTGCGACATACCCTGCCCCATCTTGTCTATGGCGCATGTCAGCTCCTGAATACCCGAACCCGACGCTCCGGCAATGCCTATGTTCCCCGGCTTGATGACATTGGCGAAGCCGAGACCTTTGCCGTTTATTATACAGGTGCCGCAGTCAGGGCCCATGAACAGAAGTTTTTTCCCGACAGCGAGTTTTTTGAGCCTTATTTCATCAGAAAGCGGCACATTATCGCTGAATACCATCACATTTTTCCCGGCCATCAAAGCCCTTTCCGCTTCCCTGGGAACATATCTTCCGGGGATGGACATCAGCACCAGGGCGGCATCGTCCAGAAGCGCTGTGTCAAAAGAGCTGTCGGACTCTTCGGCGCTGTCTTTTTCAGAAGATTTAGCGGCCATGACTTTTTGAAAAGACGCGAACATTTTTTCGGCCTCAGCGGTATCCGCGTCAACCGCGAATATGAGATCGGCACTGAGGGCTTTTTTCCCCTCGTCGGAAAGAAGACCGAGGCTCTCCAGCAGTTCCATGTTCTGGGGAGTCGCCATAACGGCTGAAACGTTTTTGTTGGAGAATTCATTCCTCACGCTGTTCGCCGCGTTCATGAGCACCACGGAATCGTTATAATTATCTTTCAGAATAAAATTTTTCAGCATGCCTTTACAACCTCCGTATTATTTTCGTCAGCTCCGCCGCATGAAACCGCGCGCACGCACTCGTTTTCCGCCATGCCCTTGATGACGCCTACAGCCGTGGCGGCGCCCGAGCTGCCGCCGAAAGAAAGTATGGAAAGATCCTCTTCCTTTATAAAGGCGGTTATCTGATCCGAAAATCTCCCGCAAAGGGCGTGCCTTAGAAAATGCGCGCTCAACGGCGTCGTCTTGGAGAGATCGAGTTTAAAGGGTATTTCCATTCCTCCCATTTTTTTCGCGGCGATGTACCCGACAAGGAAATCATCTCCTGAGGGTGTCAGGCCTCCGCCGAGTCCGAGAAGCTTTTTCCAGTTCCTCCCGGCGATGAGGAAATCCAGTATGTTCTTAAAATCATCCTGCGCGAGGCGCCATTTATCCTCGGCTCGGGCAGAGGCCTCAAATGAGATGCTGCATTCGGAGGGGAGCTCCAGAGACTTTGCTTCGCCCGATATCAATTCCAGCGAAAGCTCATCCATAACCTGTACTTGCTCATACACAGCTTCCGGGAACACAATACCTCCCGGCACGAGCTGGTTGGGGCTTTTGAGAAAAGTTATGAATTCGCCGGCGGGGTTCCTGAAATAACAGGAATTCGCGTATTTTTTGACAGCGCGCAGCTTAAGAAGAGAGGCCGCGCTTATGAAATCGTCGTAATATAGAGCTTTGGCACGCATAGAATCAATTTATCATTTTCAAAAAGAAAAAGCAAATCCGCGAATTTTAGATAATGTAAGTGTCGCCGAAAAAAACGCCTTATCGGGGATAAGTCACTGTTTGACTAAAATTTTTCGCCCAGAAGATCGCCGAGTTTGCGCGCGGCGCGGGTCAGATATTCCGGAGCGTTTTTAACGGCTTTTTCCATCTCCATTTTAAAAGGCGTGATCTTTATGAACACCATGTTCTTGTTGTCTTTGATACCCTCTTCCATTTTTCCGGCGAACACCACGACGGTTTTCCCGTATTCCGCAGCTCTTTGCGCGACATAGCCGAGGGTTTTGCCCGAAAAGCTCTGCGAGTCAACCCTGCCTTCTCCGGTTATCAGCAGATCGCAGGAAGATATATTGTCATCCAGCTTCAAACATTCCGAAACCGTCTCAATACCCGGCTTTATTTCGGCGTCAAGGAGTCCGGCCATCCCGGCGCCCGAACCTCCGGCCGCGCCGCCGCCGGGGATACAGCTTACATCTTTTCCCGTCGCGCTTTTTATTATAGAGGCATAATGAGAAAGCGCTTTTTCAAGAAGCATGACTTCGTTCGGAGACGCGCCTTTCTGCGGCGCGAACACAGCCGCGGCGCCGCGGGGCCCGATAAGAGGGTTTGTCACGTCGGCGAGTGCCGTGAATTTAACGCCTGATATTTTTTTTGATAAATGAGAAGTGTCTATCTTAACAAGACCTTTCAAGGCCCCGCCGCCGTCGGGAATATGATTGCCGTGTTTATCCAGAAACTTAACGCCCATGGCCGCGAGCATCCCCGCTCCGCCGTCAACCGTGGCTGAGTCGCCCAGGCCGACAAAGATTTCGGTGCAGCCTCGCACGAGAGCGTCATTGATGAGTTCTCCCGTGCCGCGGCTGCTTGTTTCCAAGGGCTTCATATCTTTTTTGGGAAGCCTCGAGAGCCCGCTGGCCGAAGCCAGGTCTATAAATGCCCGCTTTGAATGCCCCCCGGGCGGGGCTGAAAGTCCGCCGGTAGGCGTGGCCGAAATGAAATAAGACGCCCTCACTTTTTTCCCTGACGGGCCGGTGACCGTTTTTATCACTTCCTCACCGCGCAGTGCACTGCCCAGTATCCGAGCAGTGCCCTCGCCGCCGTCGGCAAGAGGCAAAAGCTTTATGTCGGCAAGGAGCATCGACCTTTCCAGGCCTTCCCTTATGCATGATGCCGCCTCCTCCGCGGAAAGAGATCCCTTGAAACTGTCGGGGCAGACGAGGATGTTCAGCTTGTTTTTTTTGGCGCGAAGAGCCTCGGCGCGATTAATTCCCTGATTTGTATTTTCCTCCATAATTTTATTATACTAAAAAAATGCATAAACCTAACATACCCCGTCCGATAAAAAAAATATGGCGTTTTTTTAAGCCCTTTGTCAGGCAAAGCCTGTTTCCCTTTCTGGGCATTGTTTATTCTCTCCTGTGCTGGGCCCTCATGAAAACCATTCGGATGAAAGTGGCGGGCGGCGAAAACCAGGACGAAGTGATGGAGGCGGGGAAAAAATACATCTACGGTTTCTGGGACGGCAGGCAGATGATGCTCTTTCCTTTCGCCGCAGGAAAGAACCTTGTCATCCTCGCGTCGAACTCGGACGCGGGCGAGGTGCTGAAAGTGATACACCGTTTCTTCACGCTGAAAGTCGTGCGCGGCTCTTCAAGTTCCGAGGGCGCGAGGGCATTGAAAGTGATGGTAAGGGCGCTGAGGGGAGGCTGCAACGGCGCCCTGGCGGTCGACGGCCCTCAGGGGCCGCCGGAGATAGCGAAAGGCGGCATAATACAGATGGCGAAAATGTCGGGCGCCGTAATACTTCCTCTCTCCGCGGGAGTGAGAAAAAAAATCTTTGTTGATTCCTACTGGAACAGGGTGCAGATACCCATGCTTTTCACCAGCGGCCGCTATGTCATAGGCAAAGCAATAGAGGTGCCGCGCTCGGCGAATAGACACGATATGGATAAAATGTTAGCATTGTTCCAGATGGAACTGGATAAGATAACAAAGGAAAGCGATGAATTTCGTACAATATTATAAAGACCCGGTCATCCGGGAGCGCATTGCCGAATACTGCGGCGGAGACGCCGATAACCCCGACTCTTTCACCGCGCAATATCTCGTGGGATACGGTCTTGAGCTCCTGCGGGAAAAACACATTGAATTCATGTCCGCCCCCAGGGAATATTTCGATTATCTGCTCGAAAAAAGCCTTGATATATACAGGTCGGTCTGGGACATAGAATCCACGCTGGGCGTCCTCGACATAGAATACTTTAACATAGACAACCCGGGGAAAATCTACAAAAGCCCCGAAGAGATATTTTCTCTGATAGAACCCGCCTACGCGAAGATCCGCGAGGTTTTCGCGAGGTTCGGTCTCGTGCCCCTCACCATAATGACCGGACAGGGTTATCATTTCTCATTTAAAATATCGCGCTTCTCCGCAGCGGACAAGAAACTTGAGGGGATCGGCTTTGTCGCGGACAAACTCAAAAAACGTTATCAGATAATCAAGGGAAGACGGAAGAGGGCTGTTTCAATCAGGCATGGTAAGGCTTTTGAGGGCATGGGCAAAGTCCTTGAATACGCCGTGCACACTATAATGAAAGAGCTCGCCGGCGAAAATTTCGCCATTCCCTGCGTGATAACCGACGTAACCATCGGCGAATCGTCACGCGGAAAAAGAGAAGCCCTTTCATTTGACCTCTCAATGTACGGCGACCCTATTTTCATGCGCGACATACGCTGCCCTTTCAGCACCCATCAGAAAAATAAAATGCAATGGTACAAAGTTGGCAAAGATGCCGCCGACAACATTGCCCCGCGGCTTGCTCTGCCCAGGAATGACACAGCCCTTAAAAAAATCCTTGAAATCCGCACCAGCCCCGAAAAAACGATAGAATACGCTAAAAAATGTTCCTGCATAATACCGGATTTTTCAAAAGAATTCATGAACCTGGTGAATTCATACGAGGCTTCGCGCCTGCGGGGCATACACCGAGATTTCGACGAAACCCAAACGCACACGGAAAAAGAATGGCCTGAAACTTACGATATGCTGGATCCTTTCGCACTGCCTGAATGCACGCGTCTCGCCCTGCTTTTGCCCAACGACAACATCCTGCGGCCTACCAATATCCAGAACCTTGTCAGAGTCCTTATGTTCAAAGGCTGGCATCCCAAGCACATAGCGGGCCTCGTCACATCCAAATACGAGAGGAAACAATACAACTGGACGGAAAACTGGGAAAAATATGACGCCGCCTCACGGGCCAATTTTTATGTGCGGATCTTCTCCGATCTCATACTGACGGGAATTGACGGAGAGATAGACCTCAACTGTGTGTCAGCCAAAGAAATGGATTTCTGCCTGAAAGAATGGTGCGGGTGGAATTTGAGTGACTTTAAGTTAAAAGGAGAAAACAAGTGAAAAACATTTTTGTGATTTGCATTTCATTGCTGATGATCGCAGGCTGCGCGCCTGTGAAAGTAGGGCGCATGGATTCCGCCGCGGAAGTTGATCTTTCCGGGTACTGGAATGACACCGATTCGCGGCTCGTGGCGGAAGAGGCGATAAGTGACTGCCTCGGCCGGAGCTGGCTGCCGGACTTCAGCGCCAGCGCAGGGAAAAAACCCAGAGTTATCGTCGGCACTGTCAAAAACATGTCGAGCGAACACATCGCCACAGACACTTTTGTGAAAGACATGGAAAGAGAGCTCATCAATTCCGGCAAAGTGACCTTTGTCGCCGGTGGCGCTGAAAGAGAGGAAATAAGACAGGAAAGAGCCGAACAGCAGAAATTCTCCGGAGACGCCAAAGCGTTCTTCAAGGAAAAATCAGCGGACTTCATGCTCCAGGGCGGCATAAACAGCATACTGGACAGCGCCGGAAAGACAACACTGCGCTATTATCAGATTGAGCTGGAACTCATTGACATGGAAAGTAACGAAAAGGTCTGGATAGGACAGAAGAAAATCAAAAAGCTCGTCAAGCGTTCCAAGTTCGGCCTTTAACCGTTGAAAAGCTTTCGTAAAAAATGGGACTGTCCCCATTACGGGCGAAGTCGTAGATGGGGACTGTCCCCATTCATATTAGCGTTTTCTTTAATAGCCGGATGTGCCGGAAAGAATTTTTACGCGAAGATAAACGCCGAATCCGCCGGAGGGCGCTATGAATCCGCCCTTAAGGACATAGAGACAAACCGTAAGGAATATTACCCTTCCAAGGACACCCTGCTCTATTTTCTGGACTCGGGCATGCTCTCGCACCTCGCCGGAAAATACAAGGAAAGCAACGAGGCATTTGAAAAAGCCAAAATGCTCTCAGAGCAGCTCTACACAAAAAGCCTCAGCGCCGAGGGCGCTTCTCTTCTGATAAACGATTCCCAGAAAGCTTATGACGGCGAAGACTATGAGATAGCCATGATCTATCTGATCAAAGCCCTTAATTACGCCGCCATGGGAGAGGAAAACAGCGCCATGGTTGAGATAAGGCAGCTCGATCATTTCTTCAAAACTATCAGCGTGAACGGCGGCTCGGCTGGGGATGAGGAGATAAGGCCCGGCGCCTTATATTTTTCAGCCATCGTCAGGGAATCGGCCGGAGACAGCAATGGCGCCCTCATAGATTATAAAAACGCCATTTCGGCTTTTGAGAAAAAGGGAACAACGCCGCCCCGCGGCCTGATAAAAGGCTGTTACGCGGCCGCGGTCAATATGGGCTTCCGGGACGAAGCTGATCGTCTGAAAAAAAATTACGACCTGAAGCAGAACGAGACCGAACGGGGATCCAGAGAGGAAATAATCATCGTCCATATCAACGGCCCCGCACCGGTGAAGACAGGCCGCACCATTGAGGTCTCTTTCGGCGACGGATGGGCATACGCCCAAAGCATACAAACAAGCGGCGACGACCAGAAAAAATTCGCGGCGGCAAACGCGGCGGCGAGAGGATTCGCCTCAAAAAAAACTTTCAGCGTGTCCTTCCCCGAATACACCCAGCCCCCTTACAGCTGCGCTTATTTAAATGTTGAAAGCGAAGGAAAAAAATTTGCTACGGAAAAAATCTCGGATATAACTTCCGCCGCTGTCAAGAGCCTGAAAGACCGCATAAACCGCATACGCGCTAAATCTATCGCGCGAGCCTGGATAAAACACGTGCTCGCCAGAGAAGCCGAAAAATCCGCCGAAAAAAGCAGTGGGAAGACCATGGGCATGCTCGTCGGCGGCGGTCTGAGAGCTCTTTCCGCCGCGACAGAACAGGCGGATATCAGATCCTGGCGGACATTAGGCGCGGAGATCGCCATTTGCCGTATCCCCGCCGAAGAGGGCACTTTTAATCTGCATCTGGCGATGAAAAACAGCGCCGGATCCGATCTAGGCGAAAAAATTCTGGGCGGGGTGCAGGTTCAAAAGAACAAAAAAACTTTCCTCTCCGTGCGCACTTTTATCTGAACACATCAAATAGAGTCAAATAGAGGAGACCTGACAAAGACAGCGAAAGGTATCCGTCAGGGACGCTCGCGTATGCGGCTCGTCCTCCAGAGGCGGACTTCGCAAGGCTCAGCTGCCAATTCGCTTCGGGCGTATGTTAAACCCTTGCTCATAGCGCCCTGCCAAACACCTTCCGCTGTCTCTAAATGGCGGGACGAATTGAAATAAATCTAAACTGAGAGCTGAAGCTCATCGGCGACGGCCATGAAAAAATCATCCAGATCGTCGCTGATATTCAAAGACAACCGTTCCGCTTTTATGTTCACGGGGCCTTTGTTCACAAGGACTATTTTACCGTACGCGGAATCGGGAATTGCCGCCGCGGGATAGACTTCCAGAGAAGAACCGATTATGATGAACAAATCGCTTTCGCAGGCGAGTTTTACTGATTCTCCGAGGCGCTTTACACCTTCGCCGTAAAAAACGATATCCGGTTTTATCACCACGCCGCAGCCGCATCGCGGCACTTCCGCGCTCAATATTTTCGGTTCCATCTCGGAATAACTGTATTCTCGCGCGCAGGACATGCAGCGACTCGTCCAGAAACTGCCGTGGAGTTCGACAACATTGACCGACCCCGCTTTCTGATGCAGAGCGTCTATGTTCTGCGTTATTATTCCCTTGAGTTTTCCAGTTTTCTCCAGCGCCGAGAAAAAATGATGGGTGAAAGTCGGCTTTATTTTTTTAAATTGCTGTGTGAAATCTCTTGCGAAATCGTAAAAATATCCGGGCTCTTTCAAAAACTCGTCTATATCAAATAATTTCTGCGGATCGTATTTCCCCGAATTGTACAAACCTTTGGCGCCCCGGAAATCGGCCAGGCCCGCGTTCGTTGAACATCCCGCCCCGCTTAGCGCTGCGGCCGAGCGCGATGCTTCCAAAAGACGGGCAAAGTCGGTGGCGGATTCTTTTCTTATCGGCACAGATCTATTTAGCGGCCTGGCGGATTTTGTTCACGGATTCCCTGTTCATATCCGAGACAAGTTTCTGTATTTTTTTGATATCCATGTCCTCGGGTAAGTCCAAACCCGGCAACATCGAGGACATCTCTTTCAACAGTTTTTCTATCTCTCCGGGATCAACGCCTTGCAGGACTTTTTCCATCTGTGACAGATCTATATCGTTAATATCCCGCCCGCCGGGGATACTCCCCGGAACTTCAGGCAGGGATTGCTGCGCTATTTTTGCCAAAGCGATCATCTTTGTCAGCTCCGCGACCTTCTCTGTTTTCATGAAAATATTTTTTTTGGAAGCGGCCTTATACATCCGCGATTTACTGAATATATCAGGCGTGGCGGATCCCGTCAGAGAGATGAACACGTCCACGGACCACATAAGGGCAAGGGACAGGATCGCGGCTTTCAGAAAACCTATGACGGCGCCGCCGGACCTGTTGGCAAAACGCAGCGCGGCCTTTTTCAAAAAACGGGATTCTACAAGTTTTCCGATGAGGACTATAACGAAATAGAGAATGAACCACAGCACAACACGCCCGGCGGACTGGATCAGCACATAACTGCCAAGATCGTGTTTAAAGGCCGGCAGGAGCAAGGCGGTCAGGGGCGCGGAAAAGAAAAAAGCCGCCGCGAAGGCCAGCAGACTGAATATTTCACGAAGAGCCCCTTTGAGAAAGCCCCACGCGAAAAACATCAGCGCTAAGATAATGATCAGAGTGTCAGCGTTCATCGTTTTAGTATACAAAACGGATGCTCCCGCGGACAATAGCGCCATAGAGGAAACAGCTCTATGGCAAATTTAGACAATTTAATGTAGAATAAAAAGGTGGTTGTATTGGCGAAACCTGTTTATAAGGAGGGATTCATGAATCACACTGAAGTCATCACGGTAAAAAATCTCGAGGAAAAAACCGAATACCTTTTAAAATTCTGCCTCTCCTCGATATGCGCCATTCTCTCATCCGACGGAGGCTCCATTATGCTCGTGGATGATGACGGAAAAAATCTCACCGTAGCGGCGGCCGCCGGAAGCAACAAGCACGACGCCATCGGAAAAAAAGTTGTCGTCGGAGAAAGAGTCAGCGGGAAAGCCGCGAAAACAATGGCCTCCGTCCTTATCAAAGGCGAGGTGGACGTGAATTCCGACAAACATTTCCGCGGAATGAAAAAATATGAAAATATCAGTTCCGGCATGAGCGTGCCCTTTATAAAAAACGGCAAAGCTCGCGGAGTGATAAACATCAAAAGAACAGAAAAAACTGAGTCCCTGACTCAGGAAAATGTTGAAACAGTGGAGATCATAGCAAAAGAACTCGCTCTCGTTTTATAAGAATTGGCTCAGCGGTATCCGTAGACGGACGCTCACGTATGAGGTTCGCTACCTATTCGTTTCGGGAACGATGCAAAACCCCTCACTCATATGGCCCGCTCCGAATACCGCTGAGCCAATTATTTGGTCAATGGCCGTCTGAGGATACTTCTGAGGCGATTGTGAGTTAATGGCCGCCGAGGACGGTGTAGCCGCGCCTTCTCAGATCTTCGGCGAGATCAACCTCCATTTTTACGGCCTGCTTATATGTCATGGGATTGAGATGCTCATAGAGCGACGGCATCAGCGCTATACCGTATTTGTGCACCCATGAGCTCGATTTATAACCGCTCATGTGATTCTTGAAACGCTCGGAAACTTTCAGCCCCGTCATACCCACATAAATGCAGGGTTTATCAAGATCCCTGCTTCTGTTCAGATCAAACACTTTCTCAAACTGCTTGATCCTGTTATCCAGCCTGATCACATAAACGCTGTAATGTTTCCCGGCCTTAAAGAGCTTTTTTAAAAATCTCATGCTTCAGCGCGCGTAGCGGCTCTTGTACACCTTGAGATCCTGAATTCCCTCGAGGCCGTATTCTTTAATTTCTTCGGGCGTGGCGCCGCCCTTGCGGTTCGCCGCGGCGACAAATATGGCGAGGATCTCCTCCAAACCCTCCTCATTGAAAGCGTAAAGCTCGCTCTCGTCTTTCAGCGTCGTGTAGCGTATGGAATAGTCCAGAAAATCCATAAGGCCGAATATCTGCGATATGATTTTTAGTTTCGCCCTTGAAATCCTTTTCTTTTTGCGGACAGCCTTATAATACTTTTCCATTTCAGGCCGAGCGTTAAAAACCTTTTGTTCAGCTTTTTGCGCGAGCAGCCGTTTTTTTCTCAGGGTCGCGGAGCGCTTTTTTTCCTGCCTCAGCGTGTATTCGGCGACGCTGATCGGCACGCCGCACTTGATCGTTTCTATTATGTGCTGCTTGTCAGATTCGCTGTAGCCGCTCATTGCCTTAACTTTCAAAATCCTTTTCCGCAGTTCCTGATCCCTGATATACAGATAGCCCGAAGCCAGCGCCGCGATGATAAAAAGCAGTATAAAAAAGCCGCGGGTGTTTCCCCGTCTGACGGCGACTTTGAATTTTCTTTTAATCCTCATTATTGTTTACACTCCGCCCGGCACTCTTTATTATAACCGAGTTACAGGAAAACGCAACCATCTGCCAAGAAATCGTTGCAAAACAGAGTTAAAAGAATTACGCGCCTGCAGGGATTCGAACCCCGGGTCCTCTGCTTAGAAGGCAGATGCTCTATCCGACTGAGCTACAGGCGCAATAAAGTGCAATATTATTTATTTTTGACGAACAATGCAATAAGCCGCTTACCAAAAAGCTGCGGCGGGCTTTCCGATTTGGCGACATCGGCAAGAATTTCCTTTATCTTTTCCATCTGTTTGTAACCTTCTGTTTTGAAAGCGTTTTCCCTGCCCCTGAAAAAAATAGTGACCTTCACTTTATCTCCCATCGACAGGAATTTTTTAGCTTTGCCGACTTTCACCTCTATATCGTGATCGTCGGTGTGCGGCCGGAAACGGATTTCCTTGAGAGTGGAAACATGTTTAGGGCCTTTGTTTTTTTTCGCCTTCATATACCTGTATTTAGAATAGTCAACGATTCTGCACACAGGCACTTCCCTTTCGGACACCTGCATCAGATCAAGCCCTTTCACCCTCGACATATTCAGAGCCTTGAATGTCTCGATCAAACCCACATTGTTCCCTTTTTCATCAATGAGCTGCACTTTTGCCGCGTTGATCCGCTCGTTGATAGGCGGACCTTTTGTAAATTTTGTCACCTTGTTTTTTCCTCCCGAATTCCATCTTCCAGCATCTTCGCCGCCATCTCAAAATCTTTTCTATCCGTTAATTTCATATTACAGCTCTCCACGCTGACGATCGCGACAGGCAGGCCCAGTTTTTCCATCACAGCCGCCTCGTCGGTAAACAGCCGCTTCCCTGAGAGAAGCTTTCTTATTTTATCCAACGCTCCTGTCCTGAAAGCCTGAGGTGTCTGGGCGGCAAAGAGCTTTGTCCTGTCAAGAGTTTTTTTTACAAAAGCCCCGTCCGTCTCCTTAACCGTGTCATTTATCTTTTCCGCCGCCAGAGCCGCGCCGTGCCTCGATGCGGCCCTCAAGACCAATTTGATGAGCTTCTCTTTTATAAAGGGCCTCGCGGCGTCGTGAACGAGCACCGTCCGCGTGTCTTTTCCCATGAACCCAAGAGCGTTAAAGAGCGAATCCTGGCGCCTGGCGCCGCCGGCGATAATTTTCAATTTCGGGTTTTCAATCCCGATCTTCCTCACCCATGAGGCTGGAACGGCCAGAAGCACCATGTCTATCTCAGCGCTTGCCAGAAGCGCGTCAAGGCTGTGCCTGTAAAGCTCTTTTCCGGCGATCTTCACAAATTGCTTGGGAGAGGCAAAACCCGCACGTGAGCCGGAGCCCCCTGCCAGGAGCACCGCGCAGGATGGCCTGTGATCACTCCCTGTCATTATCAAGCTTTGCGAATATCATTCTTCCGGCGTCCGTCTGCAGAAAACTCACAACGATAATTTTTTTCTTCTGACCTATGAAACGCCTCGCGTTATCAACGACTATCATAGTACCGTCGTCGAGATAGCCCACCGCCTGGCGCGATTCTTTCCCCTCTTTGAGAAGGAATATATCCAGGGCCTCTCCGGGAAGAACAACCGGTTTGAGCGATTTGGCCAGCAGATTCACATTCAAAACGCCTATTCCCCGGATCTCGGCCACCTTCGCGAGATTGGTGTCGGATGTCATGAGTTTTGACTTCAGGTCGGCGGTGCATTTGAGCAATTTCTCGTCGGCGGAAGCCAGCTCCTTATAATCTTTCTCATATATCTTCACCCTCACGCCGGAGTCTTCCTTTTCCAGGAAAGTGATGGTCTGGAGCCCGCGTTTTCCGCGCGTCCTTTTGGAATCTTCCGAGGAATCGGCGAGGGTCTGAAGCTCGTTGATGACGAAACGCGGTATCACCGCCATACGGCTCAGGAATCCGGCTTTGGCTATGTCGGCTATTCTGCCGTCGATAAGGATGCAGGAATCAACTATTATGCTCTCGGGTATCATCCTCTTGGATGTGAAAGAAATGCTCTTATCCAGAAGATACATCTCTCCTTTTTTCTTCACGGCGATGAGCATCCCGGTGTAAGCGGCCGTTAATTTGATAAGGAGCGAATACTGCTCCCAGACGACTATCACCTTGTCGCTGAAAGTCACGAGCACAATATAATCTACGGCTTTCACCGCGATAAGACCCAGGACTATACCCATTCCGGCGGCGATGATATCGTCGAGGGGCGCCTTTTCCAGCACCCATTCAATGAAAATAACCAGCACGGCGGCCCCTGTGCCGATAAGAATACCCTTATGACCGGCCGAAATACTGAAATAACCGATGATGGGACCCAGAATAATAATAAAGGTCCTCGAAAACCACATAAACATAATAAACCTCCAATTGCCCTGCCGCGCTCGCGGAAGGAAATACCGTTACAAACGGGACACAGGCCATATCAGTTTTTAGCCAGGAGTTCTCCGAGCTGCCTGATATGGCCGACTTCAATCACTTTTATTTTTTTTCCGCGGTAAACCGCGCCGCCTGACGGAACAGCCATGGCCTTAAAACCCAGATTTTCCGCTTTTTTTATTCTTTCCTCCAGCCTTGAAACGCCGCGCACCTCGCCGCCGAGGCCTATCTCTCCGGTGAAAACGAGGTCTTTCGGCATGAGTTTTTTCCTGTACGATGATACGATAGCCGCGGCGGCGGCCAGATCGCTTCCGGGTTCGCTTATGCGGATGCCTCCGGCGACATTCAGAAAAACATCGCAGGTTGAAAGTTTCAAACCCAGATATCTCTCAAGTATGGCTATTATCAAATAAGCCCTGTTGAGTTCCAGCCCCGTCACCTGACGGCGGGGATACTGAAAAGAAGATATATTGATGAGCGCCTGTATCTCGGCGATAAACGGCGAACTGCCCTGATAAGAGCACACCGCCGCCGAACCCGGAGCGTTGCAGCGGCCCGACAGGAAAAAAGCCGACGGATCCTCAACGGTTTCAAGGCCCCTGCCCGTCATGTGAAAAACGGCCAGTTCATTGGTGTTGCCGAAACGGTTTTTCGTTGAATACAGGAGCCTGTATCCGTGCACGGGGCTTTCCTCAAGATAAAACACCCCGTCCACCATATGCTCTATTATTTTCGGCCCCTGCAAAATACCTTCTTTTGTTATGTGCCCTGAAAGAATGAAAGCGGTGTCGGTTGTTTTGGCGTATTCCACTATCAGCGATGTCACCTCTTTGATCGCCGAGGGCGAGGCGGCCGCCGACGTGGAATTTTTAAATGCCTGCACGGAATCAAGTATGACAATATCCGGTTTGAGACGCGAGGTCTCATGCATTGCTTCGCCTATGTCCCTTGTGGCGAGAAGTTTCACATCACCGCCTTTCGCGATCCTTTCAGATCTGATCTTTATCTGCGCGAGCGATTCCTCTCCCGTTATGTAAAGCACTTTCTTGACCGCGGCCGCCGTCTGAAGCAGCAGCGTGGATTTTCCTATGCCCGGAGCTCCCGCCAGAAGAAGCACGGAGCTTTTGACGATTCCCCCGCCGAGCACGCGGTCTATTTCTTTTATTCCGGAGCTTATTCTTTCTTCTTTCGACGAGGCCACTTCGGAGATTTTCATTGAAGGCCTGTAATCAGATCTTTTTCCGGCCCCTTTAACCGCGTCATCCGCTATTTCCGAGAATGTGTCCCATTCTCCGCAATAAGGGCATTTGCCCTGACGGCCGGGCGATTGAAAACCGCATTCTTTACAGACAAACATATAAGTACGCCGCAAGCAACTCAGACGGTATCCGGAGCGGGCCATATGAGCGAGGAGTTTTGCCCAGCGCTCCGAGCGAATTGGCAGCGAAGCGCATACCTGAGCGGCCGTCTACGGATATCTCTGAGGCGCGTGCCTTATGACCAAACTTCGGTAAGCGTTTCTTCATTTCGCGCCAGTGGCGGCCAGCGACCCCAATCCGAAAAGATAGGGCAGATCTTCGTCGTAATAGATCAGATTCAGTCCCACCTGAAAATTAGAGCTTTCCATAGCGTCTGATACACCGGCGTTTACATAAAGCCAGTTCGTGAACCTGATTTTGGCGCTGACATCAACCCAGGGTATCGTTTCGCCGTTTATCTTTCTGTCAAAACGGTAGGCTTTGGATTCAAGAGACAGTGATTTGAAAGGCTCAACGGATATCCCCACCCCTCCCGCGGATTTTATGAGGCCGCCGAAAATCGTCACAGGCCCGAAAACTCTGCCAAGATAAACGTCGGCGGACACGATTTTCTCACCGGTGCTTTCAGAAACATCATATGATGAACCGACCTTCTCCTGTATATTGGACACTCCGAGATAATAAAATTTGTTCGCCCGGGGCACGATTTTCACGCCCAGGTCGCTGCGGTATTTATTGTCTCCCGTGTTATGCCGGAGTTGATAATTCCAGTAGGTTTTGAAATCCGTTATTCTGCCAAGGGCTTTCTCGGCGGAACTCGCGGATTTCTTCAGGCTGGACACGGTTTGCCTCACGTCGCCGGCGACTTCCTCATCCGATACCAGAGCGTCAAAGGCGCCCTCGGAATCATTGAGCTTCACCATGAGTTTGTCTATGCCTTCAAAAGCATCTGTCGCCGAATCAACAAGATCCGGGAATTTCTCAAGAGCCTCCCTCATGTCCTTGCCTTTGCCGTCAAGGCTGTCGGTGAATTTCCTTATGTTCTTAACGGATTTCTTTATATCCTGAACGATGTCCTTGATATCATTCTCGTCTTCTATCCCCACATCTATTTTACGCGTAATGTTTCTCACATTATTCAGTATATCCCTGAGAGTTTTGCCGACAGGGTCATCGCCTTCTTCGGGGTTGAGCGATTCCAGCAGTTCCTCTATGCTGACCGATGAGATCCCTTTGATTGTTTCGCCTGATTTGATGCGGGGAGCAGCCGGGTCGCCGGCGCTCGACTGAAGATATTTGGTTCCTATAACACCGGTGGAGACGACTCTCACCTCGCAGCCGTGACGCACGGGATATTTGCTGTCTATGCGCACCGTGACTTTCGCCTTGCCTTCTTCGGTTATCTCAAAATCAACGACTCTGCCGACCTGAACACCGGCTATCCGCACCGGAGAATCGTCGCTAAGGCCGGAAATATCGTTAAAAATTATGTAAAAAGTGTAGCCCGGCCGCAGCTGCACTTTTCCGAGCACTATGATGACCGCGGCTGTTACAGCCATCCCGACGGCGACAAACATCCCGACTCTCACGCTATTTTTCATATAATCCCCCGCTTATCATGCTATATCCCCCGCGTTGATAAAGTTCCGCAGGCTTTCCAGCTTCGTGTTTTTAATTTCGTCAACCGTGCCTATTTCCTGTATCAAACCGTCATGAAGAAAAGCTATTCTGTGGGACACCTTAAAGGCCGAATGCATGTCATGTGTGACCACCACGGAGCTTATCTTCGTTTGCTTATTCAAATCCAGTATTAAATCGTTTATTGATTCGGCCAGAAGCGGGTCAAGGCCTGTCGTGGGTTCGTCATACAAAAGATATTTCGGCGAAGTGGCGAGAGCCCGCGCCAGCGCGACTCTTTTTTTCATGCCCCCCGAAAGAGACGAAACGCTCAAAAGTTCGTTCCCCTGCATGCTCACCATAGCGAGCACCTCGGTAACCCTTCTTTTTATGGCTATTTCGTTCATTGATGTCAGATGCCTTAATCCAAAGGCCACATTCTCATAAACATTCAAACTGTCAAAAAGCGCGGAGCTCTGAAAAAGCATTCCGAATTTTGACTGGATTTTAAGAAGTTCCGCTTCATTCAACTTTGAAATATCCACACCATCTATGACTATGCTTCCCCCATCCGGCTTGAAAATTCCCAGCACATGTTTGAAGAGAACCGATTTGCCCTGGCCCGAGCCGCCGATCACCGTCAGCACCTCACCGTCGTGAATATCCAGGTTCAGGCCTTTCAGCACCTCTTTTCCGTTGAAGCTCTTTTTCAGACCCCTTATTTCTATGCCCATCAGCCTATTCCCATGCTTATGAGCAGCGACGACATAAAAAAATCAGTTGTCAGTATCAGCACCATCGCCGTGACAACAGCCCTTGTCGTGGCTTTGCCCACACCTTCCGCGCCGCCTTCCGTGACCAGGCCGTTATAACATGAGATCCACGCTATGATCAGGGCGAAAACAAGCGTTTTCAGCAATCCGTGAAAAAGATCCGACAAGCCCATCTGTTTTATTTCTTCCCAGTATTTTGAAAAAGGAATGCTGAGTTTGTACAAGCCCACGATAAGGCCGCCGAAAATGCCGGCGCAGTTTGAGAAAACGACAAGGAAAGGAAGCACGGCCATAAAAGCTATGAAGCGCGGCACGCAGATATATTCCACGGGTTCCGTTCCGAGGGTATAGAGAGCGTCTATCTGTTCGGTCACCTTCATGGTGCCGATTTCGGCCGTCATAGCCGCTCCGGCGCGGCCGGTCACGACAATTGATGTCAGCACAGGGCCGAGTTCCAGAACCATGGAATACCCCACCGCCAGACCCACATAAAGGGGCTCATTAAAAACGGAACGGAAGGTCTCACCCGTCTGGAGCGCCAGCACCATTCCCGTAAAAAATCCGCACAGAATAGCCAGAAACACGGAATTGACGCCTATAAAAAGCATCTGATCAATTGTATTTTTCCAGTTAATATGACCGCGGATAATAGCATGAAGAGTTTTATAAAAAAGCTCAGTGGCGTCCCCTATCTCACCGAAGGTTTTCTCCAGATATTTGTTCATTATAAGTTCGTATACACGCGCGGCACACGGGATGAGATGCCGCAGCATATCTCATAATTGATGGTGCCCGCCGTATCCGCTATTTGCGAGGCGCTGATCTCTTCTTTGCCCTGACCGCCCATGAACACAGCCTCATCGCCGATGCCCACTGAAGGCAGATCCGTGACATCTATCATCGTCATATCCATGCAGACGCGTCCGGCTATCGGGAAGCGCCTTCCTCGGATCAGCACCTCGCCGCCTTTGGAAAGTTCGCGCCTGATGCCGTCGGCGTAACCGGCGGGGAGCGTCGCGATAAAGGAATCTCTGTCAGCCTTCCAGTCACCGCCGTAGGATACCCTTTCTCGTCGCTTTATCTTCCTTATGTAAACGATCCTGCTCAAAAAACTCATAACAGGCAAAACACCGATGTAAGAACGAAAAGGTTTGAGACCGTAAAGCCCCAGTCCCGGCCTGAAATGGGTGAAGGTGTCGCGCATGAAAGTCTGGGCCGCGGTGTTGGACGCGTGCAGTATCTTCGGAGAAATGCCGGACGCCTTGAGTTTTTTTATCAGCTTCCTGAAATTTTCCGCCTGAGTCAGAGTCAACTTCCTGTCCGTGTCAGCGCAGGAAAAATGCGTGTATATGCCCTCGATTTTCAAATTCTTCATTTTGGAGAGTTTGACAATATTGTCATAAGCTCCCCTGTATCCGAAACCTATTCTGTTCATTCCCGTATCCACTTTGATGTGCGAAGGATAAGGGGAACGCGCCATCTGCGCGAGGGCCCTGCCAGAATCAAGGGAAGCTATTGTCGGCGTGAGGCGGTATTTTATCACTTCTTTGAAATTGGCGAAAGGATAAATGCTGCCGCCTATGAGAATAGAGCCTTTTATACCCGCTTTTCTCAGCTCGATACCCTCTTCAATAAGCGCGACGGCGAATATTTTCACGCCCTCCGCCTCAAGGGCCCGTGATACCTCGACGGCGCCGTGGCCGTAAGCTCCGGCTTTCACCACCGCTATCACCGGTTTTTTACGGGAAATGCGGCGGTAATTTGTTTTGAGCCTATCCAGATCTATTCTGCAGTAAGTGGGCCTAATCATACACCGGTCGTGTCTTCGCCAATCGGCCTTTCCAGTTCGGTGAACAGAGAAAATTTCTGCATGAATTTCAGCTCTATCGTGCCGGTGGAGCCGTTTCTCTGTTTTCCTATTATCACTTCCATCACAGGGTTGGGAACATTCTCGTCGAAATCATCCTGCCTGTGAAGGAAGAGCACAAGATCGGCGTCCTGCTCAATGGCTCCGGAATCCCGCAGATCCGACAGCCTCGGACGGCTACCCTTGCCTGTGCGCTTTGTGACTTCCCTGGAAAGCTGCGAAAGGGCGATGATGGGAACACCGAGCTCTTTCGCCATTATTTTTAAGTCCCTTGATATTTTGGATATTTCGAACTGTCTGCCCTGCCTGCTGTATCTGTCATCCGCCGACATGAGCTGGAGGTAATCTATGATTATCAGAGCCAGCCTTCTTTCCGAAGCGAGTTTCCGCGCGCGGGTTTTCATCTCGAGCACCGACGGAGAAGATGCGGAATCTATAAAAACCGGATAATTCATGAGTTTGTTGACGGTGGTGTTTATCTTGTCTTCCATCTGGCTGGTGATGCACTGGTCAAGGGTCTCGTACCTGAGGCTGTTGCCTGAAATATGGGCTTCGGCGGCGAGGATACGCCTGAAGATCTCGGATGAAGTCATCTCCAGGGAGAAAACGCACACGGCCGGGGCTTTGCTGTCTTTGTGTTTTTTGACGAGCTGCGCGGCCACATTCATGCAGATATTGATCCCCAGAGTGGTCTTGCCGACGCTCGGACGGGCGGCGATGATTATAAGCTGCCCCGGAGCCATGCCGAAGGTTTTGGTATCCAGCCGTTTGTAACCGAATTTCACTATATCGCTCTGCTGGGCGTCGCCGATACCGCGTATAAAATCCTTGCCGAGGCCGCTGAGAGTGTCAAAGTCCCTGGCGCTGGTCAGGTCCGATGTCACCTGCATTATGCTCTGCGCGGAACTGTCCATGACCTCCTTGGCGGGCCGGGCGTCCTTAAAGCACATGTTGATTATGTCGGTACCGGACTGAATGAGCCTTCTGAGCATATACTTGTCTTTCACTATCCTCGCGTAATCGGCGGCGTGCGCGGACACCTCAACAGTTTCAACCAGATATGAAAGATATTCAATTCCGCCGATCTTCTCAAGCTCATGCTTGCTGTCAAGAGCTGATTGAAGCGTTATCAGGTCAAGCGGTATGGAATTGGATAGCAGTTCTATGAGAGACTCATATATTATGCGGTGCCTGTCGTCGTAAAACACATCGCCTTTGAAACCTATGACGGCGCTGACGGTGTGGATGATATCCTTGTCCATCAGCAGCGCCCCGAGAACGGCTCTTTCCGCCTCTATGTCATGGGGGGGGACGTTGAACTCCGCGGAACCGGCTATGTCCTTTAAATCCGTCTTTTTTTTCGCTGCCATTTATTCGGCCGCCGTCACCCAGACTTTGACGGAAGCGCTCACCTCCGGATGAAGCCTGATCTCCACATCATAAATACCTATTTCTTTTATGGGCTCTTTGATGATCACCGATTTCCTGTCAACATTTATTTTTTTCACGGCGAGAGCTTCGGTTATCTCGGAAACCCCCAGGGAACCGAAAAGTTTTTTCTCTTCGTGCACATTCTTCGCTATATTGATCTCGGTTTTGGATATCGCTGAGGCTATTTCTTTCGCTTTCTGAAGGAGCTTTCCCTTTTCGGCGATATAACGCGTTTTCATTTTTTCAACCTGCTGCTCGGAATGCTTCGTCGCTTTCAGAGCGAAATTCCCCGGCAGAAGATAATTTCTCGCGTAACCGTCGGAAACGGTTTTGATCTCGCCTATGTCTCCCAGATTCTCAACATTTTTTGTAAGTATGACTTTCATCATATCCTCCCTTTCTTATTGAATTTGATCCATCTTCCCATCACGCCTATGGCCGAGGCCGCCGGCCATATAAAAACAAAAGCAGCTGTCATAACGGCGCTCAGAAACCGTCCCGCGCCCAGGCGCATCAGCATTGACCATATTATCCCGCAGCCTGAGACAAAAAACAAAAATGCCGACACTGTCAGAAGATTTTCCGACAAATAAGCGGCAAAAAAATATTTTCCGGCCGCGGACAAAGCCAAAGCCAGAGCCAGCGCGTAAACCGACACGGGTATAGCTTTTGACGCCCTGCCGAAGGATGTTCTTTTCCCCGTCATAAAACCTATAAACATAAGGTTCAAAAAATAACCGGCAGTTAGCATAATGAGCGCCATTGCGGGAACAATCCTGAAAGCTTTTTCCGCCAGCTCCGAGGCCTGCGCCCCCGCCATCACTTTCGCGTTCCCTGCGAGGGAAAACAAAAATATTTTGCTTATGGCGCGGAATATCCGGGCCGTGTCAAGGAAGGAAAAGAACCATCCTCCCGCCACAAGCAGAGCAAGCGCGGCAAAAAAACCCGCGAAAAGTTTTCTGAAATAATCCTCAGGCCTTTTGAGCAGGCCCGCCGCGATACAGCCTGATGCGGCACAGGCAAAAATCAGCCCGCCCGCGGGATTCGCTGTTGCCGCCACGACGGCGATAGCGAGAGCGAGAAGCAGAAAAAAATCAGCTCTTCTGCCCTGAGCTTTGAGCGTCCCCAGCGGAACCGCCGCCGGAAAATAAAAAACGCTCATGAGCCCCCCCGCCGCAAGCAGAGCCAGCGACATAAACGCCGCCGGACGCCGGGGCGATCCTCCCTGCGCCGATTGGGGGGAAACTGTCCCCATATCAGACCGTGTAAGGCAGCAGCGCTATCTGACGGGCTCTTTTGATCGCCGTGGTCAGCTCTCTCTGATGCCGCGCGCAGGTGCCGGTGATAACGGAAGGCAGTATGCGAGCGCTGTCACCCACAAAGTTCTGCAGGATACGCACATTTTTGTAATCTATCGCTATTCTTGTTTTACAAAATCTGCATTTTCTTTTCGGCCTTACCGTTTTTGAAAATCTTTTTTTAAATGTTTTTTTTTTCATTTTTTTCTCCTGTTATTACCTAAAAAGGCACCTCGTCTTCCGACGGGCCGCCCGGGGGCTCATCCTGTATGTTCACCGGTTCAGAATCCGCGGAGGATTCGCCGCCGGCGCGCCTGGGGCCGCTGGACAGAAACTGCACGGACTGCGCCACCACTTCAAGCTTGGATCGTTTTTCTCCCTGAGGGCTCTCCCAACTGCTGCTGACAAGCCTTCCCTCTACGAAAACGGGACTCCCTTTCTGCAGATACTGCTTGCAATTCTCGGCCGCTCTGCCCCAAACGGACACGGGAACAAAAGACACCTGCTTCTTCTGTTCTCCTGAAACCTTGTCTCGCCAAACCCTGTTACAGGCGACAGTAAAGTGAACCACCATAGCGTCGGTTTTCGTAAAACGTTCCTCGGGATCCTTCGTGAGATTACCCATGATCATCACTTTGTTGAAATTAGCCATTTTCTACCTCCCGCGTTAAACGCCGTTCAATCGTCAAGCCTCAGTGTCAGGAACTTTAGCACCTGCTCGCTGCGTCTGTAAAACAGCGAGAGCTTGTTGGGGACGTCCGACACCAGCGAGGAAAACTTCACATAATAGTAAAAGCCCTCTTTGTTCTTTTTGATCTCGTAAGCAAGAGTTTTCCTACCCCAGTTCTGTTCCGACAGCACCGCCGTCTTCTTCTCTGACAGGATGCCCTTCACCTCTTTGAGGATCTCATCCTGCTGCTCCTGAGTAGCGTCAGGATGCACAATAAAAATTGTCTCGTAATTCACGAAACCTCCTTTTTGGCCTTAAGTCCGCCGCGAAGCGGAAAAGAAAGCTCTCTGCACAAAATATCGTTGAGTCTTTTTATATAATATCCCTCAGAATAAATCAAGCACCCGCTCGTTCAGCGCGATGATCACCGGAAGAAAAACGAGCGACACGATGGACATCAGCTTGAGCAATATGTTTATGGACGGGCCGGATGTGTCCTTGCATGGATCACCGACCGTGTCACCTATAACCGTGGCTTTATGGACATCTGAGCCCTTGCCGCCGAGGTTGCCCTCTTCCACATATTTTTTCGCATTATCCCACGCGCCTCCGGCATTGGCCAGGAAAAGGGCCAGCGGAACACCCGTCACAAGAGAACCCGCCAGAAACCCGCCGAGCGCTTCTGTTCCCAGCAGTGCCCCGACCAGAACCGGCACGAGCACAGCGGCTATTCCCGGCACCCTCATCTGGGCCAGAGCGCCGTCTGTTGTGATGCTCACGCATCTTGCGGAATCCGGCAAAGCCTTCCCTTCCATGAGGCCCGGTATTTCCCTGAACTGCCTGCGCACCTCGTCAACAACGCTTGTAGCGGACTTGTTAACCGCCGCCGTTGTAGCCGCCGCGAAAATAAAAGTGATCATACCCCCGATAAAAAGGCCGCCCACAACTTTCGCGTCAAGGATGTTGATAATGGACATACCTGCGGCATCCTTTGCCAAACCCGCGCTCTGGGCGTATGCCGTAAAAAGAGCCAGCGCCGTGAGGGCCGCCGAACCTATGGCAAAACCCTTTCCTATGGCCGCGGTCGTGTTTCCGACAGCGTCAAGGTTTTCGGCGCGTTTTCGCACCTCGGGGCCCATATCGGCCATTTCGGCTATCCCGGCGGCGTTGTCGGCGATAGGCCCGTAAGCGTCAACCGCCACCGTCATGCCTGTTATTGAAAGCATGCCTATGGCGGAAAGCGCCACACCGTATATGCCTGCGCATTTGTAAGAGACAACCGTCGCCGCCGCAATGGCAAGAATTGAAAAACCCGTTGAATACATTCCGCAGGTCAGGCCGGATAGAATGTTCATCGCCGGCCCCGACTTTGAAGCCTCGGCAATTTTCTGTACCTGTTTCCCCGAAGTGTAATATTCCGCCGTATAACCCACAATAAGGCCGGCTATGAGTCCGGCGACGATAGCGCCGAAAGGCCCGAACTTGGCTATGGCCGTGTTGTCATACCATAGAACCGTTATCGCCAGAGCCCCTATAATAAAGAAAACAGATGCCGAAAGAAGGCCGTTTCTCAGAGCCTCCTGAGCGTTGACCTTCGCGCTCGTTTTCACGAAGAATTTTCCGGCTATGGAAGATAAAAGCCCCCAGCTGATTATAAGAAAAGGCAGAAAAATACCTTTTGCGTCTCCCGCAGCCGCCGCGATGACGCAGGCGGAGATTATAGCCCCGACATAGGATTCATAAAGATCTGCGCCCATTCCGGCCACATCCCCCACATTATCTCCCACGTTATCGGCTATGACGGCGGGATTTCTGGGATCGTCTTCCGGTATTCCGGCCTCAACCTTTCCCACAAGATCCGCTCCGACATCGGCGGCCTTTGTGTAAATGCCGCCGCCCACCCTGGCGAAAAGAGCCACGGAGCTGGCGCCCATGCTAAAACCCACAACGATGCCGGTGACACTGTTGAGGTTAAGGAGAAAATCAGGCGAGGTGAGGCCCAGTTTCCACATAAAGAACATGTACATCAATGTCAGTCCGAGCAGTCCGAGGCTGGCCACCGAAAGGCCCATGACCATTCCCGCGGGAAAAGCCACATTCAGGGCTTCGTTCAGGCCGATCGACGCGGCCTGCGCCGTGCGGGCGTTTGCGCGGGTGGCTATGGACATCCCTATGAAACCCGCGAGTATCGAAAAGAGCGCGCCGCTTATAAAGGCGATGGGCATCAGCCTGCTGAGCGTGAAAAACATTATCACGGCCACAATCAGGACAAAAATTCCGATCTGCCTGTACTCTCTCGAGAGAAAGGCCATCGCGCCGTCATGAATGAGATTCGAGATCTCGATCATTTTGGATTTACCCTGAGAAGCTTTCAGGACATGAACCGCAAGGGCCGCCACCGTGATCAAACCCAAGATCCCGCTGATGAGCGGAATGTAGAAAAAAGAAATCGTTTCAGTCATTGTTATAACCTCCTGTTACCAACACAAATCATTTCCCGACACCTTCGGACTTTTCGTCCAAAAAGCCGGCCAGTTCACTAACAACCAAATCTATATCACTCCTGTCTATTACAAAAGACGGCAAAAAGCGCAGAATATTATCCTTGCAGGCGTTCACCAGAATGCCTTTCTTAAAAGAATACGCCACCGCTCCGCCCGCTATTGGTTTTTTGAATTCCACACCGATCATAAGCCCTTCTCCCCGTATCTGGCGGATAACGGGGAAACGCGCGGCGAGTTTTGATAAAGATGCCATAAAATAATCCCCGAGGGCATTTATCCTTTTCAGCATTTTAGCGTCAATGGATCTGAGAGTGGCCAGACCGGCGGCCACGGAGAGGGGATTCCCCCCGAAAGTGGAACCGTGAGAGCCGTATGTAAAATGTTTTTCAAGGCCCTCACCGAGCACCGTCACACCCAGTGGCAGTCCGCCGCCGGCGGCTTTCGCCAGAGTCAGTATGTGCGGTTTCACGAAGTATTTCTGAAACGCGAAAAGGCTTCCCGTCCTGCCGAAACCCGTCTGTATCTCGTCAAAAATAAGGAAGAGCTTGTGTTTCACACAGAGTTTTTTCAGATCCCGCAGAAAAGTTCTCTCGGCCGGATAGACGCCGCCTTCACCCTGCACGGGCTCGACCAGCACCGCCGCAGTCCGGGGGCTTATGAGTTTTTTCACGGAAGAAATATCATTGAATTTCGCAAAATCAAAACCCGTCAGAAGCGGCCTGAAGCCGTCATGGAACTTCTTCTGTCCCGTGGCCGAAAGAGTTGACATCGAGCGGCCGTGGAATGAGCCTGAAAAAGATATGATCCTGAATTTATTTCTGCCCTCGCCAGCTTTTCTGACGAATTTTATCGCCAGCTCATTCGCCTCGGTGCCGGAATTGGAAAAAAACACCTTGCCGGGAAAAGTTTTTTTGATGAGCAGATCGGCGTATTTTTCCTGATTCATATCCGTGTAAAGATTTGAGACATGCATGTATTTCCCGAGCTGATCTCTGACGGCCTTAATGACGGCTGACGGCCTGTGCCCCAGAACATTCACGGAGATCCCGGATATAAAATCAAGATATTTTCTGCCGCTTATATCCCATATGTATTTCCCCTGAGCCCTGGCGACAGTGATATGCACCTTTTTGTAAACAGGGAGTATGTTTCTCATTCTGCGATTATATTAAAATACCGCCTTCTCCGCAAGAAAAAGTTCTTCTCAAAAAACATTTCCTGCATTTGCCGATAGTCCTCATTTAATTGAATAAGATGTCCATCCTGAGGCATTAAGCGCAAACTACCGGGCTTTGCTAAATCATAACGCGCGTTTGTATCTTTAAAAAATAAGGCCTTATGCTCGGCAACTTTTATCAATAATCCAATATTCTCCAGTGCTTTATTAAAAATTGGAGAATCAACCATTTCGAATACATCATAATAATGCCGGGACATTCTTGGGCGAACTTTTGAACTGTTGCTTATTGCGTGCAATATTGTCGCTTTTTCCCAAAAAGTTCTTTCAGCTCCTAACACACGAACGGAAGCGCCTTCAATAACCATCTTGTCTGATGCATTCGCAATGTAAGGTTTAATAGACATAGTTTCGACCGGCCAATGATCAGAACGAGCGCCCAATTCAATCTTAACAACGGGCCTTACATAATTTTCTATGCTGCTTTTCACAACATAAGGATATGCAAACAAAATGGTTTGTCTGTCTGCGTCAGTCGGATCCGGTTCAATGCTCCATTCTTCCAAACCGGGTAACGATTTATTAATTTTATCCCTCAATTCAGGTATGATCACTTCGCTAATTTTTTCTTGACATGAGACTGCCTCAAGCGCTCCAATCTTCTTTGATTTTCTTTACCACTCTGCTGCTTTTCGGGTTCAATTGATCCCTGACTTACTAAGAACGATCTTTCAATCGAAACATCAACATCCTCAGAGAATCGCTTAATAATGTTGTAGCATTTTGAAAGAGAGGTGCCCCCTTTAAATGTGAAATGACTGCCTGATTCGGGTAATGAAAAAAGTATTTTTAGTATCCAGCATACCCAGAAGTCCTTTTCAATCAACTGCGGCATCACATGTAAGTTGTCCGCGGCCACCCCGAAATAGGCTTGCTTGTCATCCTCACTTAACAATAAAAATTTATTCATATAATTCTCATCTCTGCAATTGTCTGAATATACCGCCTATCCATGCCGGAGCATAACAGATATCTTTTACAAGCCCCTTTTTATCTTTTTCGGTCAATTTGTATTTAAGTTTTTCTATTACAATTGAATCGACATAATCTCGCTTTAAATAACGCAAAGCCTGAATGACTAAGCCGCTTATTTTTCCAGCTGTTGCCATATTTTTGGGAGTTGTTCTTTTTAAAACAATTTGCCTTTTACCAATTTGAAGTTTGCTATTAGGTCCGTCAGTTAGAAAGACAATCTTTGCCGGAACCTGCTCTGTTAAACCCAATAGATTCGCAGCATAAGCTCCGGAAGGCTGGATCTTCAAACTACCTCTTCCAGCCAATGCTTGAGCTATACGCTCATAATTAGGCGGGATATCCCAAAAATCATGGTGTTTTTTTGGATACTCATAAAGCCCGCAGGCTAATCGGCGGATAGTTCCGGGTTTGACCAAACGCCCCAATGCCTGATCTATGGCTGCACGGCTTCCTAAATCAAGAAAATTACTTGGAGTAAACACCCAACCCCTCTTCTTGCCGTATATTCTGCTAAGTACCTTATTATTAACGCTTTGCACCATTTGCATCTCCTTTTCTTGTCAGAAAAACTATATACTTTTTCTGACAAAATATCAAGCCTTTTATCTTAGCTTGCGGATATTTTCCGGCCTTTCGCTTATGCGGGGGAAAAGGGAACGAAAAAGGAAAAAGGGGGACGTCCTACTTTTTCTGCTCCCCTCTCCTGCTTTTTATCGCGCACGCCCTCACTTTTCTTTGCTGATATATACAAGCTGCGTCGGATAGGCGAAATCTATCATGCGCTCCTCAAACTCTTTCTTCAGGGCGAGATTTATCTTCTGCTGAGCGTCCATGTACTGATTGTAATCGCCGCTCTTGACATAATAAACGCTCTCAAAATCAAGGCTGAAATTCCCGAAAGACAGAAAATGAGAACGGTCGAACACGGTGTTGCCGGCGTCCTCAACGGCTTTTTTTATTATCTCCGGGATTATTCTCAGTTTTTCGACGGTGGTCTGATATGTCACGCCTATCTTGAACACGACGCGCCTCTGCTCCATTCTCTTGTAATTCTTCACCCTTGAATTGGTGAGATCGCTGTTTGAGAATATCATCTGCTCCCCTCCGAGCGAACGGATGCGGGTGGTTTTCATGCCTATGTATTCAACCGTTCCCATGAATTCACCGACGATGATGAAGTCTCCGACCTCAAAAGGCCTGTCAAAGAAAATGGAAAAATAACTGAAGAGATCGCCCAGCAGCGCCTGCGCCGCCAGAGCGATAGCTATACCGCCTATGCCTAGGCCAGCTATAACCGCGGATATTTTGATACCTATGTTATCAAGGAAGAATAAGACCGCGGAACCCCATACGATGATATTGATAGTCGTCATTATACCGCCAAGACCTTCCTTGCGCACATGCTCGTCGCGGGCGATCCAGAACATATCAATCAAAAAAGCTATGGCGGAGATTATAACCTTCACCGCGAACACCGTCAGTATTGCCGTCGTCGCCGTAGCTATAAGCCTCTCGATGGAAGGCGACAATTGAAGAATTCCCAAGCTGAAATAAATAACACCCGTGTAGAGCAGAAGGAAGATCCTGCCGGCGAGTGATTGCAGCCGCATCTTGTCCGTCGGCACCGTGGATCTTTCACTCAGCTTTTTGAGGCGGCCGGCAACCAGAGCCCTTATCACACGAAGCGCTATAATGCCAGCGGCGAGAGTCACGGCGCAGATAATATAAGCCCTCACCGTGTTCATCAAAAACACCTTATTCAGAATCTCGTTCATTTTGTTTTCTCCTTTGTCATTTCCATGAATTCCTCAAAATCTATGACCGCTACGCCCAGCTTCAGCGCTTTCTTATACTTCTCTCCGGACTTTTCTCCCGCGACGACGAAATCCGTTTTTTCGCTCACCGTTCCCGAGGCCTTCCCGCCCAGCGACATTACGATCTCCTGCGCTTTTTCCCTGGGCATGGGTATTTTCCCAGTGAAAACAAATGTTTTCCCCGCGAGTTTATCCGAAACAGGCGCGGAATCAGGCGCGGGAAGCACGCCTCTCGTCTTCATTTTTACGAGTATTCCTTCTGTTCCCGGCAGAGCGAAATAGCCCGCTATGGCTTTCGCCCGCACATCGCCGAGGCCATCTATTTCCTCAAACGCGCTCTCGGGAGCGTCCATTATTTTTTCCAGCGAGCCGAAATGACGTGAAACCAGACGGCAAACCTTCTCGCCCGAAAAAGGTATTCCCATAGCGAAAAGAAATTTTGAAAGCGGCCGGCGACGGCTTTTCTCTATTCCTTCAAGGAGCGCGGCGGCTTTTTTTTCCTTAAAAAGCGGGAGCTCCAAAAGCTCTTTTTTACCGAGAGCGTAAATATCAGAAACGTCTTTTATCATGGAATTTTCAAGGAGGCTCTTCACAACTTTCTCGCCGAGGCCATCTATGTCCATCGCCTTGCGCGAGGCGAAATGGGCGATACCCCTTTCGAGCTGGGCGGGACAGAAAGAATTCGTGCACACAATTCGCACATCTTCCTCGTCTTTGTACAGCGGACTGCCGCAGGCCGGGCAAACATCCGGCTCTATTATATCTTTTTCATCACCCACGCGTTTTGAAACGATGACGCCCGTCACCTTAGGTATGACATCGCCTCTGCGCTCTATCCAGACGCTGTCGCCTACTTTCAGGCCCAGCCGCCCGACCTCGTCAAAATTATGGAGCGTGGCTCTTTTTATTACAACGCCGCCCAGCTTCACGGCCTTGAGATTCGCCACGGGTGTGACAACACCCGTTCGCCCCACCTGCATATCCACGGATTCAAGGACGGAACTGGCCTGCTGCGCCGGGAATTTATAGGCGCAGGCCCAGCGGGGCGCTTTGAGCGTGTGCCCCAGAACACCGTAAAGCTCCATCTCGTTTATTTTTATCACCATTCCGTCCGCGTCGTAATCCAGCGACTGCCTTTTGAGATTGAATTCCTCAAAAAATTCCAGCATCCCGCCTACGGAATCAAATTGCCTGATACTGGGGTTCACCCTCAGGCCCAGAGTTTTGAAATATTCCAGCATCTCGCTGTGCGTCTTTATTTTTGTCGGCGGCACGAGAACGCCCGCCTGATAGAGAAAACAGTCAAGTTTTCTTTTCGCGGCCCTGGAAGGATCCAGCAGTTTCATCGTCCCCGCGGCGGCGTTGCGGGGGTTGGCAAACAGAGCCTCTCCCGAAAGCGCGCGCTCGGCGTTGAGCGCGCTGAAAGCGCCCCGGCTCATATACACTTCGCCCCTGACCTCAAGATATTCCGGGAAATTCCCCGAGAGCATGAGAGGCACGGATTTCAGCGTTTTCACATTATCTGTGACATCATCTCCTTTCACCCCGTCACCCCGGGTGGCGGCAAGGACGAGTTTTCCCTTTTCATAAGTGAGAGAAATACCGATGCCGTCTATTTTAGGTTCCACGACGAAAGTCACGCGCCTTCCGGATACAAGGCGCCTATTTCGCTCTATCCATGTCTTTATATCGTCGCCGCTGTAGGTGTTTTCCAGCGAGAGCATGGGCGTTTTGTGCACTATGGATCTGAAAGACGGAAGAGGCCCGCCCCCGACCTTCCGGGTCGGGGAATCGGCGCTTACAAGAGGGGGATTTTCTTCCTCAATTTTTTTCAGCTCGGAGTATAAGGCGTCATATTCGCCGTCAGATATCTCAGGGCTGTTTTCAGTATAATAGAGTCTGTTGTGACGGCGTATTTCATTCCTGAGGAAATTGATTCTTTCTTGCGGATCTCCCATTAAAAAAAATCCCCGATCAGCTTCTTTTTCTTTTGTGTCGCCATTTTCTGCATGTCTGGAAATGCGGCACCCATGCTAGAAAAATATTGCCTTCATCGTCGGCGCAATTCACCTTACGGGTGTTGAAAGGCCATCTCCTGCCGTTCTTGAGATCCTTCCACACTATTGTCTGACCGCAGAATTTGCATCTTGATGACTGCGTTGGATCCGTTTCGATATCAAAAGTTTTTTCTATTCTGGACGCGCTGAAACCGCCGAATATCTTTTTAAAAAAACCGCTCATTTTCCGTTCCCTCCCGTGTTCTCTCCGTCTTCGGCCGCCCTATTCAGTATGCCGTTTATAAAAGCGGGCGATTTCTCCGTCGAATAGGTCTTGGCCAGCTCCACCGCCTCGTTGATAGCGATGCGCTTGTCTATCTTCATCGCTTTTATCTCGCTGATCCCCATGCGCAGTATCAGTTTATCAACCTGCCCTATCCTGCTCAGTTCCCAGTTCTTGGAATAACGCGATATGATCTCGTCGCAGAATTCCGTGTTTTTCTTAACGGTGTCCACAAAGTTTCTAATGAATCCGTACTGCTTGTCATCTTCGTATTGTACGAGAAAATCATCCATATCCTTGCCCATAGAAGCCTCATAAAGGCAGTCCAGGACCCTTTTTCTCGCCTGCCTTCTCGTCATATTTTCGTCATCAGATCCATCATCTCAAGGCAGGCCCCGGCCGCCGAGGCGCCGCGGTTGCCCGCTTTCGCTCCGGCCCTTTCTATGGCCTGCTCGAGCGTTTCCGCCGTGACGATACCGTATATGACGGGCATACCGCTCTTTGTTCCCAAGTCGCTTATGCTCTTGGCGAGGCTGGCCGAAATATATTCAGAATGCGGCGTGTCGCCTTTTATCAGCGCCCCGAGACAGATAATACCGTCGTAACCCTTGTCCGTCATGGCCTTTGCGACGGTGCCTATCTCAAAAGAGCCCGGCACCCAGACGCACTCAATATCCTCGTCGCGCACGCCGTGGCGTATGAGCTCATCCCGCGCTCCGGCCAGAAGCCTGCCCGTTATGAATTCATTGAAGCGGGAGACGCATATCCCCACTCTTTTTCCATCACCCTTTAAATTGCCTGTCACTTCTCTCATTTATTCCTCCCATACTTTCCCCATTCTACCATCTAACCTGCATTATTCACAACCAAAAATCTTCTCATGATGAATAACTCCGGATTAACATATCATTTTTTTAGCTTCCAGCGTCCTGCTTTGTCCGAACCAATGCGTTTTAGTATGCCTTCTTTTTTTAATTTCTTTATCTGCCACTCTATGCCTTTTGGACTAATCCCTATTTTATCAGCTAACTCTTGCATAGAAATATCGGGGTGCTCTTTTACAAAAGCAATTATTTTCTCCCTAGTTTTCTCCCTAGTTTTCTCCCTAGTTTTATCTGTAGTTTTATCCGTAGTTTTATCCGTAGTTTTATCCGTAATCTTCTCCCTATTTTTAAATGGCTTTAACGGAAAAACTATTTTGTAATAATCAAAGCCGGACTCAATGATTGGTTTTTTATAATATTTCTTCCAGCCGTTAATCATTTTATGGAATCCGCTTCCCTGTCCTTCTGAAAGCTTCAAAAATCTAAACATTTTCGCCACATAAAAATTTCTCGGCTGAGAATAGTCCTCTTTTAATATGTATTCAAGAGGTTTGGGCAAACCTCCGGGATTAAAAAACTCAATTCTGTCGGCAAAAAACCTTATACGCGCATTAGCGGGACTAAAATAATCGGTATGCATTAAAAGATTTACCAGAGCTTCTCTCAATGCCTGTAAATGAGGCGGGTCATCATCGCGCGCGCCGTTTTTAAGCTTAAAAGGCACTTCAATTTTCGGACTTAACCGCTCATAAATGTCAAAGAATGACCGGTAGAGGTTTTTTTCTGAATTTAATCTAAAAGTATAGCGGGTTTCTCCGTCAGAAAAGGATATTCCAGGTATTTCAATATAATCAATCCTGTAATTTACAAGTTCACTGCCCAAAGCGTCCTCAGTTCCAAAAACTAAAAGCCCCGCATAAGTAACTCTGTCGTTTTTAAGCGCCCCCATTTTTTCCAAAAAGCCCTTATCTCTTAATTTCAAATATCTATGCGCGGGATTTTTTGACGCGAAAAAGTTTCGGAATTGTTCTATTGTCTTTGTGTCCAAGTCTTCCAATTTAAGCGATGTAAGCTCTTTATTCTTGTCCTCAAAAGAGGCGTGACGATAAAAAGAATCAATTTCCTCGGCTGTGGCGCGCTGGTCGCCTGAGCCGGTGCGTATAAAAGTATTTTTGTTTGTCTCCCCGTAATAAACCGGCCTGTCCTTGGTTGTCTTTTGAGGGATATAAAATGTTAAAACCGTTTTCTTTACAAAGTCATATTTCTTACACAGAGGCTTAATTTTTTTATTAAATTTTCCGCTTCTTAACGCTGTAGTAAAATCCTGTTCTATCTTCTCCGGATTCCGCACTCCCGTAATTTCATAACTTTTCCCGATCTTTTTTACACCGAAAATCAGCCATCCCCCCGACGTGTTTGAAAATGCGGAAACAGTCGGCCAGCTGTTTTTGGGAATTTCTGACTTTGCTTCTTTGACTTCAAAATCTTCCCACTCAATATCTTCCAGCCTTTTTATCAGTTCTTTTTTATCCATCTTAAATAAACGCGTTTAACGGCGCATAATCTTTAACATACGCCCGCCACTGCTTCGGTAACTATCGCTTTTTTCTACCATTCTGGATGTGATTTTGAAATCAGCTCCCCCGTTGCCGGGTTATAATCCCAATCTCCCTCCGGAATTTTCGCTATATATCGCGGACTTAATTCTTCAAGTGACGACGGGGAAACGCCTGCTTTATCATTATAATAAATAGAAATAGCCGTTCGAAGCCCCGCGAGATTCGCTTTAATTTCCGCCATATTAACTTGACTATTTATTTGGTCAATTCGTTCGGAAAATTTTAAATTTTCTTTCTGAAGCGCGGGATTTTTTTCCTGTGGTTTTAACTTTTTGGTTTCTATTGTGTCTTCTCCCATACAGCCGCCCATCACCACCATAACCAAAAGCGCAAATACTTTTAAAACATTTTGTTTTTTAACCGGCATATGACATCCTATTTTTTCAACCAACTCCCCTGCTCCTTCTAAATTTCCGTTTTTATTATACATAATCCTCTCAATTCCGGCACTCATTTATTTAGCCCCGCCTTTATTTTGCCCAAACTTCACATTGCTAAAATCCCCTAATCGTGCTATACTCTCAAAAGGAGGATAAACCATGAGCTCACTCCAAAAAGCATTAAACTTGTCATTTCGACCGAAGGGAGAAATCTAAAATGCTTATAATACAAAGATTTCTCGTCGCTACGCTCCTCGAAATG
>PHAM01000015.1 GCA_002841685.1 Elusimicrobia bacterium HGW-Elusimicrobia-2
AGAGTTTATATAATTTCCTCGTGAAAGAACGAAGCATATTTAATCTTTGGATGAAATCTCTTCAAAATAGGTTCGAGCTTTTAGCAGTATGCCCCACCAAAAAAAACAGGAATCCCTGCCTGAGGGCAGGGCGGGCAGTTGACAGCGTTTCACGGAGTTTACTTTCACCTATTGCCATTTGACTGAAATCAGACTATAATAAACACTTGTGTTATGGAAGAAATAAAAGAATGCCTGTTTTGCGCCATAGCGTCGGGAAGAGTGAAAGCTGAGGTCGTCTATAGGGACGATGAGACGCTCGCTTTCCGGGATGTGGACCCAAAAGCGCCGGATCATGTGCTGATAATACCTTTGAAGCACATAGCTTCGGTGAGCGAAATGTCTGATGAAGACGCGCCGCTGATGGGGAAAATCGTCAACACGGCAAGGAAAGTGGCCCTGGAGCTCTCTCTTGAGAACTACAGGCTGGTTATAAACAACGGTAAGGATGCGGGGCAGTCGGTTTTTCATGTGCACGCGCATCTGCTCGGCGGAAGGCTTTTCGGCTGGCCGCCGGGATAGGTTTTTTGAGAGGGGGAGGTGAATTACAATTGGCTTATATCAAGATAAGTGAGAACGAGAGATTTGAGAGCGCCCTTAGAAGGTTCAAGAGGCAGTGCGAGAACGAGGGTCTGCTCAAAGAGATCAAAAAAAGGCAATACTACGAAAGTCCCAGTATGCTCCGGAAAAAACTGAAAGACGATCTGAAGAGGCGTCAGAGGGTTAATGCTTCCCGGGCGCTGAGGCTACAGTCTAAGCGCAGCGGCAAATAGGCGCCCCCGCGCGAGGGGCCGGGGACATCCCGCGCCCGAGGAGTCAAAGATGAAAATAAGTGAGTTTTTTTCTTATTGCGTCAAGTGCGGCATAGAGGCGGATCCGCGGGGCGTTACATCGGTCAAAAAAGCGCTGGCCGAAGAAAAAAAGAGCTTTGAGAAGATTTCTTCCGACGAGAAAAAATACTACGACAGCGAACGGCTGAGCAACCCTTATGCCGATTCGCGCATATCAAACAACCCGTCAGACGGCTCTGTGAAGAGGATAATGTGCGGGATAGACATAGGCGTGGAGGATCTGCTGCTGGCCGACAGGCTTTCCCAAAAAGGGGAGAAGATAGACCTTGTGGCGGCGCATCATCCCAACGGTTATTCCTACTGCACATTTCACCAGGTGATGGCCATGCAGGCCGAAATACAATCGCTCTGGGGCGTACCGATAAACATAGCCGAGAGCCTTCTGAGTGAAAGGCAGGAGCTGGTGGGAAGGTCCGTTATGCCGCGAAACCACGCCCAGGCCACAGACGCGGCCGTTCTTCTGGGCATTCCCATGTGCAATGTCCACACGCCGGCGGACAACCATGTGACGGAATTCCTCGGAAAGAAGTTTAAAAATCTGAATAAGCTGAAGCTGGAAGAGGTAATCAAGATGCTTGAGAAGGTGCCGGAGTACGATCACGCCCGTCTGAAGCATCTGCCGGGCCCGACGATAGTCAACGGCAAGGCGTCTTCTTCAGCCGGAAAGGTCGTCGTTGATATGACGGGCGGCACCGAAGGTTCCGTCGAGGCCGTATCAAAATTAGCCGACGCGGGCGTGGGCACGATAATAGGCATGCATTTCAGCGAGAAGCACATAGAACAGGCGAAAAAAAGCCGCATAAACATAATAATAGCCGGTCATATCTCATCCGATAATCTGGGGCTGAACCTTCTTTTCGACAAAGTGGAAAAGAAATACGGGAAGTTCCATGTGACGGAGTGCTCCGGGTTTCACCGAATCAGAAGAAAAAAATAAGCACCTGATGGCCTATCCTTCTGATTTCATAGAGAAAGTGCGCGCGTCGTCGGACATCGTTTCCGTCGCCGAGCAGTATTTTCCTCTCCGCCGCGCCGGGGGCAATTTCACGGCGCTGTGCCCTTTTCACAGCGAGAAGACGCCTTCTTTCGTGATCTCAAAACAGAAGCAGATATACAAATGTTTCGGCTGCGGCGAGGGCGGGAATGTGTTCACCTTCGTTATGAAGCTGGACAGGGTTTCTTTTCCCGAAGCCGTTCGTTCCCTTGCTGTCCGGGCCGGGATAGAGGTGCCGGAGAAAGCCGCCGGCCCCGAGGAGAAAAGAAAGAATTATCTTTTTTCCGTTATGAGCAGAATAAGCAGATTTTACGCGGATAATCTCAAAAAAAGCAAAATGGCGGGGGACTATCTTTTCAAGAGGGGCATCACTCCGGAAATGTCCGAGAAATTCGGCATGGGTTTCTCTCCCGACGGCGAGACGCTGATCAAATTCGCGAAGGGCGAGAACATCTCCTCCGCCGACCTTTTAAAGCTCGGGCTCGTCGTTGAGAGGGCGGGCTCTCTGACTGATAAATTCAGGTTCAGGATAATATTCCCCATTTGCGATTCTCAGGGCAGAACCGTGGGTTTCGGCGGCCGCGCCGTGGGCGATTCCAAGGTGAAATACCTCAATTCGCCGGAGACGATTCTTTTCCGCAAGAGCGAGGTGCTCTATGCCATGGATATAGCGAAGAAAAACATCATTGACGAGGCCCGGGTCATAGTAACGGAAGGATACATGGATGTCCTCACGCTCCACCAGTTCGGTTTCACGAATGCCGTGGGTGTGCTGGGGACGGCGTTTACGGACAGCCATGTTTATCAGCTGGCGCGCTTTACCGAAAAAGTCTATATGCTCTTTGATTCCGACGCCGCGGGCATAACCGCTGTTTTGCGCTCCGCCGGAAAGGTGCTGTCGGCGGGCCTTGAGACCTATGTGATAAGGCTGCTCAAAACAAAAGACGCCGACGATTTTCTGCACAAATTCGGTTCGCCGGAGCTTGAAGATAGGATAAAGGAAGCCTATCCGCTGATGGATTTCATAAGAAAACTTTTCATTTACAGGCACAAAGACAAGAATCCGTCATGGAAGGCGGATGTCGTCGGCGAGATCAAGCCCTTCATCAACGCCATCGGCAGCGCCGTCACGCGCGAGGAAGAGATAAAGAGGACTGCCCAGGCTCTGGAAGTGAGCGCGGCCGCGGTTGAGAAAGAGATGAGCAAGAGTTCAGCTCCCTCCTATGCCGTCGATGAGGCCGGCGCGCCGGGCGCTTTGCGGGATAAAAAGGAAATAAGCAAGAGGGAGAAAATAGAGAGGGCGATAATATGTTTTCTCGTCAATTATCCGGAATTCGTTGATGTTTTTCACAAGTCGGCCAAAGCGGAAGATTTTGAATACATGGGAGATTTTTTGAATAGCGTTTACGAGAGTATTGAGGAGGGTGAGGGCATATCGGCCTCAAATCTGATATCAAAATTCTCGCAGGATTCATTGTCGGGCGGTGATTCGGATTTCATTGCCGAGCTGACGGCGTCTGTCATAAAAAACGACGCTCCGGCAGACAAGGAAGAGATACTGAAAAAGAAGAAAGAGGCGGAAAGCCTGGCGGACGCGTTTGTGCTGGCCGTGGATATGTCAACGCGCGAGGAGCTGAGGAAAAAACTTCTCGTAAATCCGCAATCGGCCGAAATAGGGAAAGAATACATGCGGATTGTTAATAGGATGGACAGAAAAAGACAGGGAGGGCATTTTGAAAAAGAACGCCGGAAAATCCAAAGATAAAGTGAAAAAAAACAAACAGCTGAAAAAGGCGGCGAAGGCGAAGCCCATGACTAAAGCGGCCGCAAAAAAGCCCGCGGCGAAAGCGACGGAGAAGAAAAAGCCGGCGCTGAAGCCCGCCGGGGGGAAAGCTCCCGCTAAAGAGATCGTAAAGAAAAAAACGCCGCCGCCAAAATCATCCCCGCCGGCGAAGAAGTCCAAGCCTCTGACGCGCGCCGCGACGAGAACGGCCAGGAAGAAAGACGCTCTGCCCAAGGGCAGGGAAAGAGATGACGTGATAAGGGAAATAGTGATGAAGGGCAAGGAATCCGGCTCGATGTCCTTCACACAGATGAACGAGATGCTGCCGCCGGAATTCACCAATTCCGACACCATTGACGAGGTGCTCACCTCGCTTGAGAGCACGGGTATTGATATAGGCGGGGCCGTGACCAAGGACGAGATGTCGCTGGTGCCGGTTGCGGATGTGGATAAAGTTGACACATCCGATTCGGTGAAGATGTTTTTGAGCGAGATGGGGAAGGCCGCGCTTCTGACCAGAGAAGAGGAGACTTTTCTCGCCAAGGGCATCAAAGACAGGGAAAACCGCCTGAAATTCCTGATATTGTCAAATCCCATTATATTCAAAGAGATGGAGAACATAAACGCGCTGCTCCAGGAAGGGGTTATTTCCGCCCGTGAGCTCATGCCCCGGGGTAAAAAGAATGTCAAGATCATAGAGAGTATGAAAAAACGCGTCAGCGAAGCGTCAAACTTCATCCGCAACGGCAGGAAAAAGCTCGTGGAAATGCAGAAAAAGCTTTTTGCCGCCCGGACGAGCGAACACACGCAGCGTCTTAAGAAAGACAGCGTCCGGACCTGCGCGGCCGTCTATGAAAAAATAGAAACTCTTGAGCTCAATAGTCAGAAGCTTAAAAGGCTCCTGCATCTGCTCAAAACCGAAGGAAAACGCAGCGCGCTGCTCCTGAATGCCCGCGAAGACCTGCTCAAAAAAGTGGAGGACGAGGGACAGGTGCGGAAACTCTACCGGCAATACAAAAGAAAAACACTGAGGCCCGACGCTTTTTCCCGTCAGACGGGTTTGAAGGTGGGCCAGTGGCAGGAAAAACAGGACGCGCTGGATAAGATAGCGGAAAATTTGAACCGTCTCAGCAGGGAAACCGTTCAGGATCCCGCGGAGCTGCTGACTATCTATGACGAGATACGCGTTCTGGAAAGGGAAATAAGGGACATGAAGCTCAAGGTCGTCAGAAGCAACCTGCGGCTTGTCGTGTCCATAGCGAAGCATCATTCAAACGTGAGGCTCTCTCTGCTGGATCTCATTCAGGAGGGATGCATAGGCCTGATGAAAGCGGTGGATAAGTTTGAGTATAAAAAGGGTTTTAAATTCTCAACCTACGCGACATGGTGGATAAGGCAGTCCATCAACAGGGCGATAGCCGATCAGGCCAGGACCATAAGGATCCCGGTGCACATGAAAGAGGTCATCAGCAAGGTGTCAACATTCTCGCAGAAATTCCGCGCGAAAAAAGGCTTTGACCCGACACCCGAACAGTGCGCCGATGGACTGAAAATACCCGTTGAGAGGATATACACGGTCCTCAAGGTCATGCCGGAGCCCTTTTCTCTCGCTCAGCCCGTGGGGGATGAGGATGACGCCCAGCTTGAAGAGTACGTCAAGGACAGCACGCTGATCAGCCCGGAGGATTCGGCCCAGATGGATCTGCTAAAGGGCGAGGTTGAAAAACTGCTTTCCGTTCTTTCCGACCGTGAGGGCGAGATCCTGCGCCTGAGATATGGGATAGACTCGGGTTATCCGAGGACTCTTGAAGAGGTGGGGCAGGAATTCAAGGTGACGAGGGAGAGGATAAGGCAGATAGAGGCGAAGGCCGTCAACAAGCTGAAGGAGATCGCCGAATCCAGAAAATTGAAGCAGTATATAGAGTGAAGAAAATGAACAAAAAAACAAAAAAAGCGGTCTTGATCAAAAAAAGCGGAGTGTCGGCGGGTATGAAAGTGTCGCAGAGCGTCAAAAACATACATTTTGTGGGGATAGGCGGCTCCGGCATGAGCGGCATAGCCGAGGTGCTGGCCGGGATGGGTTATGCCATCAGCGGCTCCGACCTTGCGTCCTCTCCCGTCACCAGGCATCTTGAGGATCTCGGCTGTGTTGTGAGAACAGGACACCGCGCCTCAAATGTCGTCGGCGCCCAGGTGGTGGTCATATCTTCCGCCGTTACGCCCGATAATGTGGAGGTACTCACGGCGGTGAAAAACAAGATCCCCGTCATACAGCGCGCCGAAATGCTGGCCGAACTCATGCGTTTGAAATACAGCATCGCCATTGCCGGCAGTCACGGCAAGACAACGACGACTTCCATGGTCAGCCAGATACTCTCCTCCGCGGGATACGATCCCACGATGGTTATAGGAGGGAGATTCAAGAACATAGCCACGGGCGGTTATAAGGGGAGCGGAGATCTGCTCGTGGCCGAAGCCGACGAGTCGGACGCTTCTTTTCTCAAACTCCTTCCCACGGTTGTGGCCGTGACGAACATAGACGACGATCACATGAGTTTTTACGGCAGCATGGACAACCTGAAACAGACCTTTGTGGATTTTATAAACAGCATCCCTTTTTATGGCATGGCCTTTCTCTGCATAGACGACGCCAATATAGCCGAAATCCTGCCGCAGTTGAGGAAACGCTATTTTACTTACGGTTTCTCACAGGGAGCCGATTACCGCATAAAGATCACGGGCATGGAATATTTTAACACCTCGTATTCCATCACTTACAGGGGGAAAAACATGGGTTCTCTGATTGTTCCCGCCCCGGGGATGCACAATGTGCTGAATTCCGCGGCGGCCGCCTGCGTTTGTCTCAATCTCGGCATAAGCATGCCGAAGATCAGAAAGGGACTGAAGGCCTATATGGGTGTTTCCAGAAGGTTTGATGTCAAGGGGATAAAAAAAGGCATTATGGTAATAGATGACTACGCGCATCATCCCACCGCGATAGCCATGACGGTTAAAACGGCGCGTGAGATATGGCCGGAAAGAAGGATAGTGGTGCTTTTTCAGCCGCACAGGTACACAAGAACGAAGGAGCAGGCCTGGCAGCTCGGAAGATCTTTCAGCCGCGCGGACGCCGTGTGCCTTCTGCCCATATACTCGGCGGGAGAGAAGAAGATACCGGGCATTACTTCGCAGCTGATATGGGAAAACATACCCAGAACAATAAGAAAGAGGATGTTCGCGTCGCTTAATGAGGCCTCGGAGATCATACCGTCGATGCTGGGTAAAAATGATATTTTTATCACCATAGGCGCTGGGGATGTCTACAAGGCCGGTGAGGCGGTGCTTGAAAAATTGAATTAACGCCGGAATTTTGGTATAATAAAAGTTTATGAGCGGCGAATGAGAGAGGGGAAACAGGGGTTGTAATATAATGACTAAAGAATTTTTGGCGGCGCTGGACCAGATGCAGCACGAAAAAGGTATTCCCAAAGAAGAGATCATTTCTTTGATAGAGCACGCTGTCAGCAAGTGCCTGGCGAAAGTCTACCCTCTTTCGGACAGATACAAGGTGACGCTGGACAGGGAAACCGGCCAGATCGTGGCATGGGGCATTAAAAGCGCTGTGGGAAAAGTGTCGGACCCCAGAAAAGAAATACTTTTGAGCGCTGCCCGCGCTATAGACCCCAAAGTGTCCGAGGGCGATGATGTGGAAATGCCCATAGAGGTGGATGAGATAGCCCGCATCGCCAGCCAGACCATCAAGAAAGTCATAACCCAGAGGATCAGGGAATATGAGAAAATATCCGTGTATAAGAAATACAAGCAGATGGAGAACAGGATCGTCTCCGGCAGGGTGTTCCGGTTTATAGGCAGAAAAGCGATCTTTGATTTTGGCGACGCGGAAGCGGTGCTCCCCGCCGAGGAGCAGATACCCAAACAGTTTCTCCGGGCGAACTCTTTTGTCAAAACGCTTATCCTGAGAGTTGAAGGCAACGAAAAAAAATGCGAGATAATACTTTCCAGGAGCCATCCCGGATTTTTAAAGCAGCTCCTCGCCGATGAGGTGCCGGAGATCAAAGAAGGGATAGTGGAGATAATCAGGGCGGTGCGGCAGCCCGGCATCAGGAGCAAGGTGCTGGTCAGATCGCTGAAAGAGCATGTTGACCCCGTCGGCACCTGCGTGGGAGTGAGGGGTTCGAGGATAAAAACGATTATAAGCGAACTCGGCGGAGAGAAGATAGATCTTGTGGACGCGGCAAAGAATCCCGCCGCGATCGTGGCTTCTTCACTCAGCCCCGCGAGAGTTGAATCCTCGGCGGTAAAGATCAATAAAACAAAGAAGCAGGCCGTCGTTACGATCGATCCTTCGCAGCGCGGCCAGGCGCTCGGGCAGGGCGGGTTTAATATCAATCTCGCCTCGGAATTAACCGGCATGGAAATAGACATAGAATACGGAGAAAAAGAGATCTCCGATACGGCTGAGGCCGGCACGGGCGATAATCTTAAAACCCCGCCCGGAGACATCACGCCTGAGACGGCGGACTTAGAAGCAGCACCGTTGCCGGCGGCCGAAATCGCGCCTGAGACGGCGGACTTGGAAGCCGCGGCTGAACTGGTAACAGAGGATAAGGAGAAAGAATAATGGCAGGTAAATATGAATGCAGAATTTCCGATCTCGCTAAAGAGCTCGGTGTCACCAGCAAAGAGCTGATACAAAAACTCGGCAAGGAGGGGAAAACCGCTTCGTCGGGCCTGACAAAGGCCGAAGCCGAAAAATTAAAAAAGTTCTTTGGCGGAAAAGGGAAAACATCCGCCGCTAAGACTAAAAAAAGCCCGGCTGCAAAGACCCCCCGGAGCAAGGCGGCCAAGAGCGCGAGCGCTGTCGCGGCAAAACCCTCAAAGCCCAAAAGCGCCTCTCCGGCCAAAGCCGCTAAAACCAAACCCGCCAAAACGGTTGGAGCTCCCGAGAAAGTCACGCCTAAGCTGAAAGTGCGCCGGGGCGCAACGGCGGACTTGAAAGCCCGCCCCGGGCGGACTTCGCAAGGCTCAGCCGCGGAAAAAGCCCCCAGAAAAAGGTCGCGCACGCAATATGAAACCTTTGTACATATATTGTCCCAGGAAATGGGCTGCACAAGCAAAACTTTCATAGAGAAGATCAAGAATCTCGGTATCACCGGCAAAAAACCATCTTCGGGCCTTACCGCCGAAGAAGTGCAGAAGATAAAAGAGAAGTTTCTCGGCACGAAGCCTCCTGTGGAACCAGAAATAAAGAAGGAAGAAGAAACCGTAACACCGCCTGTTCCTCCTCCCCCGCCGAAACCTGTTAAGCCGGCCCCGCCCAAAAAAACCGTAAAAATAGACGTAACCACCACCGTCGGCGCTCTGGCCGAAAAGCTTGATATGTCAGCCGTTGCGCTGATTAAAAAACTGCTCAAGCAGGGGATGGTCACAACAATAAATCAGCGGCTGGATACCGAAACGGCTTCATTAATCATCCATGAAGAGGGCTTCGAGCCGGAAGTCGTGGATATTTATAAAGACGAGGTCAAGAAGTCGGATGACAGGGATATGAGCCGCGCGGTCACGAGGCCGCCCGTTATAACCGTTATGGGGCATGTTGCCCACGGTAAAACTTCTCTTCTGGATTATATCAGGAAATCCCATGTCGTGCAGAAGGAATTCGGCAATATCACCCAGCACATGGGCGCGTATCAGATAAAGCACGGGGATCATACCATGACATTCCTGGACACGCCCGGTCATGAGGCCTTTACAGCCATGAGAATGAGGGGCACACAGGTGACCGATGTCGTGGTGCTCGTTGTGGCCGCTGATGACGGTATCATGCCGCAGACGAGAGAGGCGATAAGCCACGCGAAGCTCGGCGCTGTGCCTATAATCGTGGCGGTGAACAAAATAGATCTGCCGACAGCGAATCTGGAAAACACCAAGCAGCAGCTCGCCAACGAGAATCTTCTGCCGGAGGACTGGGGCGGAAAAACCATAGTGGTGCCGATCTCGGCCAAGACGGGCGAGGGCGTGAAAGAACTGCTTGATATGATCCAGCTTCAGACCGAGATGATGGATCTTAAAGCCGACCGGATGTGCCGGGCAAGAGGCGTGGTTCTTGAGGCGAGTATGGATCCGCGCCGGGGGCCGCTGGCTACCGTCCTGATAAGCGACGGCGTCCTTAAAGTCGGGGAATCTTTCATCTGCGGTTTTTCAGGCGGCAAAGTGCGCGCCATTCACCTTGAGGGCGGAGGCAATATCAGGGATGTTTTCCCCGGAACGCCTGTTGAGGTCATGGGTTTTACGACACTCCCCGAAGTGGGAGATGAGTTTTCGGTTATATCCAACGCCGGGCTTTCCAGAGATATCCTCTCCTCCCGAAGAAGGGTACAGGACGATATGAAGTTCAGTGCGCAGGCTCTTTATTCCGGCGGCAGCGACGAAACGAAAACCGTTAAAATAATACTTAAATCCGACGTGCAGGGCTCGCTGGAGGCCATTAAGGATTCTTTGTCCAAACTGGACAGCAGCGAGGTGCGTTTGCAGATCGTTCATGCCGCCTGCGGGGGCATCAACCAGAGCGATATACTGCTGGCGCAGGCATCAGGTTCCATCATCATAGGTTTTAATGTAAAGGGATCGGATAAGGTTGAGGCCGACGCTCAGGAAAAATGCGTGGAAATCAGGGTTTATACCGTGATATACAAACTGCTGGAAGACTTGAAAAAGGCGCTCGAAGGTAAACTGACGCCGATTTACAATGAGGCGCCGATAGGCCGCGCAGAGGTGCTCAAAACTTACAGCATCTCACGCATAGGCACGGTGGCAGGTTGTATCGTTACCAAGGGGAAACTGAAGCAGAAGGCCAAAGCCAGGCTTGTCAGGGACGATAAAATAATTTACACGGGCAGTCTTGCCTCGCTGAGAAGATTTAAAGATGAGGCCTCTGAGGTCGTGGAAGGTATGGAGTGCGGTATTACACTTGATAGATACAACGATCTCAAGCCCGCGGATATTATAGAAGCTTACGAGCTTGAGAAAGTGGCGCGGGTTCTCGGGGATGCCAAGGAGTAGAGCGGGCATTCTATTATGCGCGATGAAAGAAAAGTAAAGCTTGCCAAACAGATACAGCGGGAAGTAAACGGCGTCATCCATAAGGATTTTCATATCCCCACAGGGGTTATTCTCACTATTACGGATGTGACTATTTCAAACGACTGCCGGAGCTGCTGCGTTTTTTACAGCGTTTATGTCGCTCCGGATACGGCAACCGGGGCGGTCCAGGACGCGGATTTGCGCCTGAGGCGTGCAACCGGACGGATGAGCCGGATGCTGACGAGAAAAGCCAATTATTTCAAGTATATAATAGGCAAAAACATGCGTATTAAAAACATACCGGAAGTTTTTTTTAAGCTGGATCAGACCCCTGCGAGAGCCGCGAAAATTGATGATATCCTCAATCAAATAGCGCGTGAGAGCGGTGAGGGCGGTTCCTAATTGAAAAGCTCTTCGTACGGGAGAGTGTCGTGTGGTCTGCGGTTTTTCCTTGCGCTGGGAGCCGTTTTGTTGCGTCTAGGCACACTTTCACAGGCCGTATCTTTTTCTCACGCCTCCAGTGACGCCGGCCTGGTTTTTGATCTGACCGGTGCGTCTTCAAAAACGGTTGATGCTCTCTGCGCGCAGCTCCTTGCCTCGCCCTCGTCCTCGGCGTCATTTTTTATCCCATGGGATGAGCTTGAAGACATGCGCCGGAAAGGGGGAAATCAAAAACTCCTTGAGCTTTTCGCTTCCGGCAGCGCCGAGCTTTTGTCGGGGATCTTTTATGATATAGATCTCCATCGCGCGGGCGATGATATTATCCACAGTCAGATCAAAAGATTCAAACTGCTTGCCGAGAGTGTTTCAGCCTCAGCCGTTGACGGTTTTTATCCGCGGGACATGAAACTTACCTCCCGGACTCTGGCCTCGCTTAAAAACATGGGTTTTAAATACGCGTTTTCGGAGGAGAGCGCCATAGGCGAAGCCATAGATGCCCAGCGCCTGCAGGCCTTTCTTATGCCTGACAGCCTGCTTTTGTATTCGGTCAGCGGCAGGGTCTCAAAAGCTGCCTCTCTTCCCCCCGCCAGCGGTTGGCTGGAGGATTTCGTGCAGACGTCCGGCGCCGTGTTCGGCGATGTCGCCGGTTCAATTCCCGGCGGTTCGGTGGTGTTCAATGTGAAAATAGAGGGCTACACATCCGAAGACATAGAGGCTTTATTTTCGTCGCTGCGCAAGATGAATATCAAAGTTTCGAGCGCGCGGAAGCTTTCGCTCAAAGAACCCGCTTATTTTAAGGAACTTCCCGCGATAATTGAGCCGGTCCCGGGCAAACTCGGTAAATTCCAGGAATTGTTCCTGGCGGAGTGGCGAAAATTCCAGTCTATGGCTTCGGAGTTTCCGCCCTCACTTTCTGAAAATATCTATAAGATGGGCCAGAGCAAATATTTTGCCTCGCCCGACGCGGCTATCTTTATCCCGGAGATGCTGGCTTTGACGCAGGCTTTTTACGATTTCTCGGAGAGTTTTGATCTCGCGTTGGACGGGGAAAGTATTTTAGCCGTGAGTAACGGTTATTTCAGGATATATTTTTCGGCGGAAAACCTGAATCCTGTTCTGATAACGGTGCCGTCGGAAGGCGTCATCGCCGCCGGCAATCCTTCGGGCGGAAAAACCGATTATGCCCTGAAAACTTATTTTAATTTCCGCTCCTACGACAAAGGATGGGAAATTAAAAAGGACGCGAAAGAGGATTATTGGCGTCTTTCCGCTTTTTTAAAAGATTATCCGCTGGAAATAAAGAAAACATTTGTCATGGCAAAAGGCAAAAATGCGGTCAAATATTACTGTTCCCTTCAAAATTCCGGACAAAGCTCTATTTCATGCGATGTGGCGCTGAATGTTCTGCCTGCGGGCAATCCCGGGATACATATGAGGACATCGCTCGGGGATTATTCCGGTTCTTTCAGGAGTTCCTCAAAAGAGTTCGGTGAAATAAAAGAACTGGCTTTTCCTTTGAACGGCAGGGCGACTGTCTTAAAGTTCGCCGCGAATTATCCTTATTTTCTCACGCTCAGAGAGACATCCGCCGAAGCGGCGTACAGAAAAAAAGAGCTGTCTCCGTCCGACCGGCTGCTGACGGAGGTACATTTTTCCTACGGAGATTTCAGCCCTTCGGATGTTGCCAAGCCGCTCTTTGAATATGCCGATATTTTTCTTGACGGTGCGCCGAATGAAAAGTTCTGGGCAGATGCCGACAGGTTCATAGACCCCCGCCGCGACGGCCCGGAGGGTGTGGACATCAGCGCGCTTTATTACGCCAGCGGCTCAAATTGCGGCTACATTTTCGCGGAGGGCGATTTTGAGAAAACCGCTAATCTTTATATAGCGCGGAAAGGCAGAGGGTCTGATGTCCTGTATTCAAAACTTAAGGCGCCGGACGATCTGCTGTATTATGTGAAAATACCGCTGGCTCAGGGTTCACCTGCGGCGTACAAATGGGAAAGCGTGTGGCTGAACACTTTTGAAAAAGGTTTTTCCATGTATGCGGGCAAAGCCGTTGAGATAAGGCTGCCGATGGTTTTGCCGGCGGGCGAATGGGCCGTTTATCTTGAGAGCGGTGGAAAAATAGGCGACAGCGTTTATTTTGAGGTGAAATAGTTGAGAGTAGGCATAGGGTTTGATGTGCATCCTCTGAAAAAGGGGCTAACCCTTTATCTGGGCGGTGTCAAAATACCCTCGGACAGGGGCCTTCATGGCCATTCCGACGGGGACGCGCTGATACACGCTGTCATTGACGCTCTTCTGGGCGCCGCAGGCAAAGGAGACAAGGGTAAATATTTTCCCGACACCGACCCTAAGCTCAAGGGAATATCGTCATTTAAACTCCTTGCCGAAACAATGAGGATCACAAAGGCGAAAGTCGTCAACATAGACTGTATAGTGTTCGCGGAAAAACCCCATCTTTCAAAGCATTACGGGAAGATACAGACGAAGCTCGCGTCCCTTCTAAAAATTCCCGGATCCGCCGTGAGCGTCAAGGCGACAAGGCCGGAGGGTCTCGGTATAGCCGGTGCGGGCATAGGCTGTTTCTGCGCCTGCCTGATAAAGTGAAAAAGGTTACCGCCGTCGGGGCTTGACAGAAAAGGTGTAATGTATTACACTGACAGGTGTAAAAATAAACATCGGTTTTTAAGGGGGAAAAATGATCGCGTTAGGTTCAAAAGTATCAAAGGCGCTTCTTTCACATTTCTTTCTTCATAGCGATGATAAACTTTATGTAAATGAGATTGCCGGTAAATTAGATCTCGATAAAAGAAATCTCGTCAAAAAACTTAAAGACTATGAGAAGGAAGGTCTTTTCAAGACCGAGAAAATGGGGAATCAGCTCTACTATTCACTCAATAAAAAATATCCGCTCTATAACGAATACAGGAAAATAATTTTGAAAACCATCGGGATAGAAAGCAGTCTGAAAGAAGCATTGAAAGACAAAAAAGACATACAAGAAGTTTATGTTTTTGGTTCATACGCGGCTGATAAAATGGATTCTTCCAGCGATATAGATCTTCTTGTGATAGGTTCTATCGATACGGTTGGACTTCATAAAATGCTGTCAGGCCTGCAGAAAAGCATTAACAGAGAAATCAATGTGGTGAACATGACAGAGAAAGAATATCGTCAGAAGAAACGCGGCAGGGATCCCTTCATAGAGAATGTATTAAAATGTAAAAAAATCAGAATCATATGACAGAGAAGGAAAATAAATATTTTCGCAAAATTGATTTCACCTCAGGGCAGATTAAAAAATATTATGATAATGCCTGCCACACGCTTAAAATCGCGGGTGATGACAATAATCATGAAGTGCGATTCGATTATTCTTATAAAGCTCTCATAAAAGCCGGCATCACGCTTATTGCGGCGATGAAAAATGCCAAAGTCAGGGGGATACCGGGACATCATATTAAAATCATTGAAGTTCTAAGTGAAATACTTAATGACGATACAATTGTATCGGTAGGCAACGCGATGAGGGCTAAACGCAACCTTGATTTATATTGCGGTGAAACGACAATTACAAAAAAACAAAGTCTGGACTACTATAATTATGTTAAAGTTGTTTTGGAAAAGGTAAAAAAAGAATTGGAAGAGCGGAAAGAGTTCTAAGAGAGGGAGTAATGACGAGGAAGATATTTTTTTATAACACGCTGACGAAGAAAAAAGAGGAGTTCGCTCCGCTGAAAGAAGGCGAGGCCGGCATGTATGTCTGCGGCATCACGCCCTACGATTACACACATCTGGGCCACGGCAGATGCTATGTCGTTTTTGACGCCATAAGGAAATTTCTCAAAAGCGCGGGGTATAAGGTGAAGTTTGTGCAGAATTTTACCGACATAGACGATAAGATAATAGCGCGCGCCGCGGAAAAAAACACGGACTGCCTGACGCTTTCGGGCAAGTTTATAGACGAGTATTACACCGATATCCGGCGGCTCGGTGTTGATGACGCCGATGTTTCGCCTAAGGTGTCGGAACACATAGACGGCATAATAGAGGCGGTGTCAAAACTTATGGAAAAGGGTTTTGCTTATGAGATCGACGGTAGCGTGTATTACAGAATAGGAAAGTTTCCGGATTACGGCAAACTGTCGGGTAGAAACACCGCTGATATTAAGCCGGGAGCGCGGGTGGAAGTGGACAAGGAAAAAGAGAGCCCTCTGGATTTCGCCGTGTGGAAAAAGTCCGCCGAAGGCGAGCCCGGCTGGGATTCGCCCTGGGGAAAGGGCCGGCCGGGCTGGCACATAGAATGTTCCGTGATGAGCGCCAAGTATCTGGGGCAGACGCTGGACATTCACGCGGGGGGCCAGGACCTTGTTTTTCCTCATCATGAAAACGAGATAGCGCAGAGTGAGGCGATAACAGGCAAACCTTTCAGCCGCTTCTGGCTGCACAACGGTTTTGTGACGATAAATAAGGAAAAGATGAGCAAATCGCTCAATAATTTTTTCACGCTCAGGGATATATATAAAAAATTCTCGCCGCAGGCGGTGCGTTTCTTTCTTCTCAGCCAGCATTACCGTTCACCCATAGATTTTTCTGAAGACGCCCTCTCCGACGCCGAAAGGACGCTTGAAAGGGTGAACAGGGCCTTTGAGGAAAAGCCGCAACAGGATGAGACCGGCGAAGCGCGACTATCGGCGGAAAAAATATATGAGGATTTCATGTCCGCTCTCGCGGATGATTTCAACACATCCGCCGCCTTTGCCTCTTTTTTCGCCCTTGTGAAACTCTTTAATCAGACAAAATCATCGGCTGTTTTAAAGAAGGCAGAGGATATGGACGCCATCCTCGGATTTCTCAAGCTCGAAAAAAAAGAAAAGAAACTTCTTATCTCCGAAGACGAAATTCAGAGAATGATTGAAAAGCGTATTGCTGCGAAAAAATCCCGGGACTACGCTTCAGCCGACAGGATAAGACAGGAACTTCTTGAAAAGGGCGTTGTTATAGAAGACACGCCTTCCGGCGTCAAATGGCGCCTTAAATAATTTTACCGTACGGCTTCTACTTTTTTCACTCCGGGGATTTCCTCTTTCAGGGTTTTTTCTATTCCCATGGAAAGCGTCATCTGGCTCATGGGGCAGCCGCCGCAGGCTCCGGTGAGTCTGACTTTGACGATTCCGTCGTCGGTGACTTCCACAAGTTCCACCCCCCCGCCGTGAGATTCCAGCGACGGTTTTATTTTCTCAAGCACTTCTTTTACTTTTTCTTTCATTTTTTTTTCTCCTTTTTTCTTATTTACAGATAACTTCTTTGACATAGACTCTGTTGCCCGAGTTTATATCAATGTCGATGTTTCCGCAATCCGGACAGGCAAACTGTACCGCGTCATGCAGTATCTTGCCGCATTTCCTGCATATAAGGGTAGGGGCTTCCTTTTCAAATACCAGTTCCGCGTCCTGCCATTTTTTTTCAGGGAAAATGTGGTCTTCAAAGGAATGACGGAGAAAAGCGGTATCAATGCCGGATGCATCGCCGACAGCGATTATGATTTTAGAAGGATTTTTACCTTTGCATTTTTCTTCTATTTCCTTCGCCAGAGGCCTTGCTATACTTAATTCGTGCATTTTAATCCGCCTTCGCGGGAGATGGTTCGCTAAACTCCCGCAGTTTGTTTATAAAGAAGTCTATAAGAATATCAGCGCTTTTCCTAACTTTGTCGCACATGACGGAGCCGATAGACGAGTCTGATGCCTGTATTCCAACGAGGTAAACTTTTTGTCCCGCTTCTTTGAAAAACCGGTCAATCATCTTCAAACTTAGGGAATGAGTGGAAATCCCCTGGGAGGTGAGCTTATCCAGTTCTATGATTTTTATTTGTCCCGCCTCGCCATCTCCGCCCAGCGCGTCAACAATAAAAACAAGTTTTTCATTTCTGCCTGTTATTTTAAAAATGTGATTTTCAATTGCCATACCGGCGTCTATAAATTTACCGGCGCATTCTTTTATGCCTTCTATCGCTATATAGATCCCGGCGCCGTCATCACCTCTTAACTCATTGCCGATCCCTACGACGATAAAATCGCTGTTTATAAGTGAGTCGAGTTTTTTTATAGGTGCTGTCACTGAATAATTTTAAGATTATCAGAGAGAATCATAGATGTTTACCCTGTGCCTGCATTTCGGACACAGGAGGGCAAACATATCATCTCTTTTCGCGAGGCTTATTGTTTTTAAGGTGTCTTCAGCCAGCCCGAGAGATTTGAGTTTTTCGCTGAATAAGGCGAGATTGGCCGGCTGTTTTTCTCCCAATTTTTCGAGTATCCAGTTGACTTGTTCCCTTGTTGAGATTATTGCGCCGCAGGATTCGCATAAAAGCAGTTCGCATTCCTTTTCCGCGCGCATCAGTTTTCTGTCAAAACCCGCAAGCTCGAATTCAGGAACCATCTTCACGCCGTCTTCCGTGGTGCATATACGCTCGCATTCGCCGCACATTATACACTCGTCGAAATGCCATATTATTTTTCTTTTTCCTGTTTCAGTGTCGTTTATTTCTTTGATGGCCCCGGCCGGGCACCACTGCACACATCCTCCGCACCCGATACATGTGTCCTGAGGCTGTGGTTTCCCTTTGAAACGTGGATGTATTTTTGCCGGGCCGAACGGGTATTTGACTGTCGCAGCAGGGCTGAAAAACGATATCACGGCTTCTTTGAGTTCTCTGAGTTTAGGATATTTCATTTTTTGCCGGCCTCTTTCTTTTTCCCGGAAGTCAGGATATGCATTATATCACGCCTTGAGACAATCCCCACCAGTTTTCCGTTTTCCGCTATAGGCACCCTGCGGAATTTACCTTTGGAAAGCACGCCGGCAATGATATGGATATCGGTATCGGGAGAAAAAACCGTGGCTTTTGTGCTCATGGCATCACGGACCCTCGCTGTCTTAATATTGCTTTTGCTTGCGTAATCTATCATATCTTTTTCAGAGATTATTCCGGCTATGCTCCCGTCCTGTTCCACAACAGGCATACCGGTTATTCTCATTTCAACAAGCAGGTCAACGGCATCCTGAAGAGGCGTATCGGGGCTGACGGTGATAACATCTTTTTTCATGACATCATATGCGGTAATAATAGATACCGCGCCGTATTGGTCGCAGCAGCTTTTCTTCCAGAGTTTTACGCCGGATTTATACGCTCCTCTTGCCAGGGCATGAGCTGAAGTGGGAGAAGTGACAAGTATGAACAGTATGCATAACAAAGCTTTGATCCCGAGCGGAGATACTCCGGCGTGTATCATTAACCCCAGTAATATCAGACAGGTTCCCATTGTCACGCATTTAGTCGCGGCCTGGATCCTGTTGTAAACATCGGGAAGCCTGGTTATTCCTATGCATCCGAAAAGGTTGAACATCATGCCTATCGCGATGACAGTGTAACTTATAATTTCAGTCATAATTTATTCGTCAAATCCTTTTCCTTCCAGATGTTTTGCCAAAGCGATCATACCTATAAAAGACAGAAGGCTCCATGCCAGAGCTATGTTCATGTAGAAGTCTTTACCGGTCACAAGCGCTATAACAGCGCAGAAACCTACAACGATAATTCCCAGTATGTCTATTCCCATAGCCCGGTCCGGCGCCGTCGGCCCGCGGCCTATACGCCACATACACAGGGTACAGCATAAAAGGAGGCTGATATAAAAAAATGTTATCATTCAAAAATCCTCTCAATAATATTTTCAAACTTTTCTACGATTATCCGTGTGGCATCCTCAATATTACGGCTTTTAACATCTATCCAGTGGACATAGATGAATTCATCGGAAATATCAATGCTCAGCGTTCCGGGCGTAAGGGTTATGGAATTACATAAAGCCGTTCTTGCGGCTTTGGATTTAAGGCGCGTTCTCACCTTGACTATTCCCGGATTTATGGGCAGGTCGGGGTGAAGGACACGATACATAACGTCAAGGTTCGCGAGGAGAATATGGTAGATCAGAACCGGAATATAATAAAGCGCCCATAACCACCGTTTTATATCCAGAAATTTTCCGCCTGCTGTTTTTGCCCCGCTGTCCTCCGCCCCGTCGGCTCCGCCGAAGATTAAAGCTGTGATTAGAGCTATCAGGACGCCTGCGGCGGCATTTTGCATATCGGGAGACCAGACGAGCAGCTGCCACAGTAGGAAGGCAAATATAAAAACAGGTATTTTTTTCATCTTATTATTTTAGCGTATCCGGCGCCGGAAAGCACGGCATCAACAGCAGGCTGAAGTACTATATTTTTTACCTTCGGCAGAACAAGTAAAGAAGTCGCTATACACAGGACAGCCAAAATCACGACACTTATGGACATCATCAAAGGAGCTTCTTTGATCTGCTTGTGTTTTTCCGCGAGTTTTCCAAAAAATGCGAACTTCTGCACTTTCATAAAAGAGGACAGAGTAAGAATACTTCCGGCCACTGCCCAGAGAGCAAAACCCGGGTGACCGGACTGAACACAGGCGAGTATTATTATCAGCTTGGAAAAGAAACCGTTAAACGGCGGCATTCCGGCGATGCTGAGAGACGCTATAAAGGAGGTCCCCCCGGTTATAGGCATTACTTTGTTAAGGCCGCCCATCTCATTCAATTCCCGGGTTCCGAGGCGGTATGCAACAGCTCCGGAATTGAGAAAAAGCAGGGACTTGAATATTGAATGATTGACTAAATGGAACAGTCCTCCGAGTATTCCCAGCGGTGTTCCAAGGCTTATTCCCAGAATAATGTAGCCGACCTGGGAAACGGAATGATATGCGAATAGTCTTTTCATATCCGTCTGGCCGAGCGCAAGGAGCACTCCCAGCATTATGGAAATTATGCCAAGCGGAGCGAGTATTGAAACATCCGCGGCGAATATGTTCATGATTATGCGGGTCATTGCGTATATACCCAGAGTTTTGATCAGGACGCCGCTCAGCATTGCCGATACAGGCGCCGGCGCGGCCGGATGAGCATCGGGCAGCCAGGCGTGAAAGGGTATGATTGCCGCTTTTATAGAGAAGGCCGCTATGAAAAGGAATAACGAGAATTTGAGCAGAGGAGTTTGGGAAGACACAGATATAGCCTGAGATATGTTAGCCATATTGAGTACGCCGAATGATGAATAGAGTATGGCTACGGCAAGCAGGATGAAAGTTGAAGCTATGCCGCCCATAACCATATATTTGAAGGAAGCTTCCAGCTCTTCCGCTTCTGTGCCGAATCCGACCAGGGCGTAAGATGAGATGGAAGCTATTTCAATAAAAACAAATAGATTGAATAGATCTCCGGATAACAGGACGCCGTTCATGCCTGTGAGCATGAGGAGGAATAAACTGTAATAGTGACTTTTGGACGTATACTGATCCATATAGTTTATAGAGTAAAGCGTAGCGCAGAAAGCTATAGTATTGACAGTCGCCAGCATCAGTATACTGAAACCGTCGGCCGCAATATTTATTCCAAGAGGTACAGGCCATCCGCCTACAGAGTAGGAGCCGTTTATGCCGAAAGAAGTGAGCGCTATCCCGGCCATCGCAAGAGTTATCAGGTTAGCAATAATATCGGATGTAATGTCGCGTGTATCCCTGCTTTTTACGGCGGCATTTAAAGCCGCTATGATAAAAGCTCCCCCTAAAGGCAGGAGGATCAGGTATATATATCTTTCCATCTTTATCCTTTCAATTTCCTTATTTTTGTAATGTCAAATGTGCCGTAGCGTTCATATATCCTGACGCATACGGCCACCATCAGCGCCGTCACAGCCAGGCCTATCACTATAGCGGTGAGGACTATCGCCTGAGGCATAGGATCAACGCTGCTTAGAGCGAATTTGTTCACGTCCATGGTCTTATCAAGAATCGGCGCGATGCCGTTTTTCCGGTAACCTATGAGGATGATAAAAAGGTTAACCGCATAGTCCATAATAATAAAACCCAGAATGATTTTTATCAGGTTTTTTTTGCAGCAGATGCCGTAAAGGCCCACTACAAAAAGCGCCAGGCACATAACATATATCATTGTTTTTTCACCATCTTTAATTTATCTCCTTCCAGAATAACACGGGTTATGGACAGGACAAAGAACACAAGAAACAGTCCCGCCATGACTTTCAGGGCGATTGCGATGTTGTAAATAAGTATGGTTCCGCCGCTCATCAACTTAAAGTGGCTGGCCGCGGTTGTGGGGATGAAATTTTTGAAGAATATACCGCTTACATAAAGTCCCGCCCAGGCGACAGCCAGAAAAGAGAGGGCCCCGAGAGCTTCAATAAAAGCTCCTCTTTTCCTGGGCATTATTTTCAGTACGCGTTCTTTTCCGAAGGCCAGCATTATCAGGATGAATACCGCGGCAAGAATTACGCCTCCGGCAAACCCGCCGCCCGGACTGAGCTGGCCGTATAGCACTATGTAACAGCCGAATACAAATATGAATCCTTCCACGATGTTGCAGACGGTCTTGACCACTTCGCTCATGCCGCTGGATATGTTTTTCTCATCGTTCATTTTTTTGCCTCTCTCCTTAGAATTGTTATTGCGCCGATCAGCGCGGTGAAGAGTACTGTCGCTTCGCCAAGGGTATCATAAGCGCGGTAATCAAGTATAACGGAAGTGACTATGTTGGCGCTGCCGGTATCATTTAATCCTCTGCTGAGATAGGGGAACGCCACTTTGCTCACGCCGGTTCCGAAGGCCGGCATATTCCGTATAGCTTCAGCGGCAATTATAAAGAAGATCACCAGAAGAACCATGTTCAGGGCAAAGGGAAGGAATTCTCTGGTATCTCCTATTATATGTATGTCCCTTGAAATGGTTACGCGTATGAGTATGATCAAAGTAAGGATCTCTATCACGACCTGGACTATGGCTATGTCCGGCGCGCGCAGGAGCAAAAATATTACCGAAAGCATAAATCCCACAGCCCCGATGGCAATTACCGATGAGAGAAGATCTTTTGACTCAAGGGCAATAATTGATCCCAGTATCATCAGGCCCATAAGAAAAAAAATCATAGCTTCAGTCATAACGCTAGAAATATAATAATTCCTCCGGCAAAAATCCAGGTCAGATAGTTGCTCAGAACACCGGTGTGAAAATACCGTAAAATGCCGATGATGTAGAACAACCCCAGCTTTGTCATTTCATAAAGGTCAAATATTTTTTTATCAGCAAGCTTGAATATCTGGCGGAAAGGGAAAATATTTTCAATGCTCGCGTAGAATGTTACGCCTGAGACCCTCATTTCGGGCGCAACCTTATAGCCGCCTATAAAACTTCCCGCCCGGCGGGTTTTTGCGCCCGATAACCAGTAAAGTAAAAGCCCGATCACAATACCGGCTATCATGAGCAGAGACGCTGTTCCGGGCGACCATGAACCCCGGATTTCATCAAGAACGCCGGATCCGAAGACTGGTTTGATAAATATATTCACAGCAAAGAGCCCCAATAATATACATGCGGCCGCAAGTGTTATCTGAGGAAAGACAAGAGAGAATTTTTCTCTGTTATCGGGAGCAATTCTGCCGATAGCAGGTGAGGATGAACCTAAAAATATTGCATGGAGAAGTTTCATAAAAGAAGCCAGCGTCAGGCCTGATCCGAAAAGAGCCGCCAACAGGCATAACATGGTCAACAGCGGAAAATCTTTAGCAGTTTTTGCTCCCAGTATTCCCTGATAAATGAGCCATTTGGAATAGAATCCGTTGAAAGGAGGTATTCCGGATATGGCGAAGGATGCTATGAGCATGGATGTAAAAGTGATGGGAAGTAACTTTGCCAATCCACCGAGTTTTTCAAGACGGTCGGTCCCGGTTGTTTTTTCAACCTGTCCGGTACCGAGGAAAAGAGCGCTTTTGTAAATAGCATTGTTTACCATGTGGAAGAATCCTCCTATAAGTCCGAGAAGATTTCCTGACGCTATACCTAATATCATATATCCTACCTGAGAAACGGCGTGGTAAGCTAAAAGTTTTTTCGCGTTATGCTGTTTTAGAGCCATAAAAACAGCGCATATTATAGTGATCGCGCCTATAATCATCACGGCCATTCTTGCTTCGGGGGGGAAGCGCATTATTTGGAACAGCCGCGTCATCATATATATACCGAGGATCTTATCAAGCGCGGCCGGGATAAAGGCGGTCACAGGCAGAGGGGCTTTTTCGGCGCATCCGGGTATCCATGTGTGAAGAGGCATCCCGCCGGCTTTTGCCAAAGCCGCCGCCAGCAGGCATGCCGCGGCTAATCCGGACCAGGGCGCCGTCCCGATCGTAAAAGTTCCTGTAGCGTAATAGATTATGGCAATTCCCAATATGAGCAATGAATCGCTCCCGCCCAGAATTATCATTGTTTTCTTGGCCGCGGCATTTGCGCCGGACTCAAGCTGTATCATAAGGAACAGGGCAGTGCCGGATATCCCCCAGAATATCGTAAAAATAAGCCAATTGGCTGAGATCACCACGCCTAAGGAAGATGCGATAGTTAGAAAGAAATAGGCGAAGTATCTGTTCAGCTTACGGGTTATGAATCCTGACGAGTATACCGCCATGATCGCGCCGAAGAAGGAGATGAGGAAATATACCGCTTTTGATATGTTATCAGCCATAAAATATGGCCGGGAGGACATCGCTATATCTCTGAAAAACAGAGAATAGATGGAAATTATAAATAAGGATATAGCCGCAGTCAGCGCCGCGGGTACGACTAATTTCCGTTTGTCCGGCAGAATAAAAAATATGACCGCCAGAGCCGCGCTTATCCTAATGGGAAGTAACAGATCCATCTATTTTTGCTCCGCCTTTAATTTCATTGTTTTTTCCTGGGACATTTTAATCAGGCTTTCCCAGTCATATTTAATTTTCCCGTTTTCAACGGCCTGCATTCTTTCAGTACAGCAGTAGCAGGGGTCAACCGCGGCAAGCGTTATTGCCGCGTCTGAAACTATTCCGCCTACGGCGGCGACTTCATTGGAAAGTATGTTCATATAAGAAGGAGCCCTTATTTTATGCCTTATAGGAGTGTTCCCGCCGTCGCTTTTAACATAGTGCCAGCACTCTCCCCGTGGAGCTTCGTATCGGCCTATGCCTTCGCCTGCGGGCAAATCCCATATCTCCGTACAGATATTACCTTCGTTCAGTTCCTTCAGTCTGTCAAAACACTGATTTATTATTTTGACCGATTCGTACATTTCAAGGACCCGGCATACGGCTTTATCAAAAACATCGCCGTTTTCCAGTACTATCATATCCCAGTCCACGAGCCCGTAGGCGCTGTTTGCGATATCAATTTTTCTTATATCCTGCCTGATACCGCTTGCTCTGGCAGTAGGCCCTGTTACGCAGTATCTGATAGCGTCTTCTTTTGTAAGGATGCCAACATTTTTAGTTCTTGCGTGTATGACGGGGTCATCCAGAACCGCGCCCTTGAACATATCTATTTTTGATACGATTGTTTTTAAATTAGCTTTCATATCGTCTATTTCAGAATTTAAGATATCCCGTCTGACGCCTCCGGCTTTCATCATGGCGTAATGGTTGCGGTTTCCCGATATCTGCTCGCAGAGATCAAGGACTGTTTCCCTGTATTTCCAGGCCCACATCCATACGGTGTTATATCCGAGAAAGTGCCCGGCCAGCCCCAGCCAAAGCAGATGAGAATGGATCCTTTCAAGTTCGGCTATAACGCATCTGATGTATTTTGCCCTTTCAGGAATTTCTATGCCGGCAAGGTCCTCGACGGCAAGCACATAGGCGAAAGGATGGGAGCAGGAGCATATCCCGCATATCCTCTCCACAAGAAAAGTGACCTGATCCCAGTGTTTACCCTCTGAGATCTTTTCTATTGATCTGTGATTGTATCCCAGGTTTATGTTCAGGGAAACCACTTTTTCCCCCCTGACTTTCAACTCAAAAAACTCGGGTTCTTCCTGAAGAGGGTGGTACGGCCCTATCGGGATGATGGTGCATTGTTTATCCCCATCCTCATCATCGATCTTTATATTGGGGCGTCTCAAGGATTCTTCATCCTCTTCCGACAGTTCTTCCTTCCTGCCGTATTCATAATCTTTCCGCAGCGGATATACGCCTTCCGGCCACGCAGGGTCAAGAAGAAGCCGCTGGAGGTTATCATTACCCGTAAAAGTTATGCCGAACAATTCATGTATCTCCCTCTCTATCCACTTGGCGCCCGTTATGATATCGCTTATGGTCGGGATCTCGCCGCCGTCCCGGTCAGTGGCAACGCGGAGTGAAAAAATCACCCCTGTGGTATCATCCGAGAAATGGTACAGCACTTCCATATTTTTTATGTTATCCAGGGCTGTCGCGATATTAAACCGCAGACCCAGCTCGGTAAAAAGAACCGCCGCGGAATCCCGGAGATGTTCTTTTTTTATTTCAATGTAATGGCGTTTAGGATTTTTTTCCTGCCAATTGACAATCTTTTCTCCCAGTAATTTTTTAATCTTATCTTTTCCGCCGGCGGCGGATTTCGCTTCGCTCAACATTTCTCTTTTTTTATCTTCCATTTCTCATTTTCCCTTTATAATCTTTAATTTATATTTCCCCTCTCAGTTTTTTTATAACTTTTACAACCCCGTCTATTATCGCTTCCGGTCTCGGCGGGCAGCCGGGAATATAGGCATTTACGGGAATAATTTCGTCCACCGGTACTGTCCTCATACAGGAATCTTTGAACATTCCCTGCGATGACGCGCAGGATCCGAATGCGACCACGGCTAAGGGTTGGGGAGCCATGGCGTAGATATCCTTTAGCATATGGGCGGTTTTACGGGTAACGATACCCGAAACCAGCATAGCGTCGGCGTGCTTTATGGAACCTATGAGCTTTATCCCGAACCTTTCAGCGTCAAAACGCGGAGTCAGGACATCCAATATCTCTATGTCGCAGTTATTGCACGCCGCCGCCGCAAAATGGAACACCCATATAGACTTGGTTAAAATATTGAGTTTATTTATAACGGGCATCTTGGCTTTTCCTGATCTGCATTTTTCATTTTTTTAAATTTTGAAATTTCAAATTTCTTTTCATGTTAATAACCTAAAGTTGCCAGAATTATAGCAATTAATCCGACCGGCAACAAAAAAAACCAGAACAGCCGCAGGCACTGAGTTATTTTTAACCGCGGATTGGTATTTTCAGCGAGAATTATAAGTACCAGTAATATGACATATTTACCGATGCTGGCTCCGCCGAGAAAAATTATGGAAACAAGAGCGGGCACCGCCACCAGCATTATGTATTGACTCATTTTAAAAAAACCCAGAAGCGGCCCTGAATATTCTATATAAGTCCCGCCTGATATTTCCGTTTCAGCTTCCGCGGCGTCAAAAGGCACTCTTCCGAGTTTCGCCTGCATTGTAATGAGCATGAGCGCAAAAGCTATCGCGCCGGAAACAGAAGCTCCGACCGCTCCGTTGACGGCGAATAAAGAAAGGTTCAGCAGGCCGCCGGTTTTTATCCAGGCGACTATAAGCGCTATCCAGAATATCAGTTCATACGAGAGCACCATTTTCATTTCGCGGGATGCCCCCAGAGAAGCCAGAGGATTCGCGCTTGCCGCAGCGCCGAGTATTAATGACAGAGCGGGGATAACAAGAAGATACGCGACAACTATAAGGTCTCCCTGGAAACCGGAAGACGGGAAAAATATGGACATTCCGATTATTGTCGCCGCCAGGCCAGCGCTCACAAATGAGATCAGAGGCGCCGCGGCAAAAGTGAGATAATGGGCGTGTTCCGGTACGATATTTTCTTTTATAAAAAGTTTCATGACGTCATATAAAGGTTGAAGCATGGGCGGGCCGACGCGCCATTGCACCCGGGCTGTCACTTTTCTTTCAATCCACGAGGCGATCATGCCGACAACTAAAGCAAACAGCAGGCCGGGGAAGATCAGATAATGAAAGAGCGTTGTCATCACGGTTTCTTTCCTCCGCCGTTTTTTATACCGAGCTGAGTTTTCCAGTGCACGGCTTTAGCGTAAATTCCGTCTGCTACCTTATATATATTCTTTTCGGCGTCTTCCTTAAAATTTCCTTCCGTGATAGCTTTTTTAGAACAGGTTTTCACGCAAGTGATCTCACGGCCTTCGCATAGATCGCAGGGTGTTTTTTCAAAATTGACGGTTTCCAGGGTATTTACTCCGAAAGGACAGGCGGCAAGACAGCTTTTGCATGATGTACACAACATTCCCGCCCGGTTCAGATCATCATTTATTTTCTTAAGAGCTTCTGTGGGGCAACTTATTACACACGGCGCATCTTCACAATGGCGGCAGGTTACTTTCCGTATTGCTTCTTCTATCAGTGTCAGGCAGGATGTTTTCCCGTGGTGAAGCGGATAACTGCATTGGGCATCGCATTTTCCGCATTCGTAACATTTTTCAAGGTCTATAAGTATCATTTCAGTCCCAAATCCCTTCTATATCTTTCACAACGCTGTATTTGAAAACAGGGCCGTCTTTACAGGCGAAATATTTTCCGCATGCGCAGTGCCCGCATTTACCTATGCCGCAGCTCATATTTTTTTCCATTGAAAGATATATGTTTTCCGGTTTATAGCCCACTTCAAGAAGCTTCATCGTCCCGAATTTCATCATTATGGGAGGCCCGCACACGACAGCTACGCCGTTATCCGGATTCAACTTCAGTCCTTCAAAAAGGCATGTTACGACACCTTTCTTCTCCTTCCACTCGCCTGTGTCGCATCTATCGACGGAACGGTATATTTCGGCGCCCCTCTTTTCCCAGTCCGCGAATTGTCCCGCATATACAATATCGCCGGGAGTTTTAGATCCATACAGGAGCAGCAGTCTGCCGTATTTGTCTTTTTCTTCAAGCAGGGAGAGCAGCAGGCATCTGAGAGGCGCCATTCCCACGCCTCCTCCGAGGATAAGTATTTCCTTGCCTTCAAATTCTTCAAGTGGATAACCTTTTCCCAATGGTCCGCGTATGCCGATAACATCTTTTGGTTTTAGTTCGTGTATTTTTGAAGTTACCCGCCCCGCTTTCATTATCGTTATCTCTATTTCATCTTTTTTAAAATGAGATGAGGACGGCGTAAAAGGGGCTTCTCCTATTCCCGGCACGGTAAACTGAACAAACTGTCCTGTTTTGAATGAGAATTTTTGTGCGGGCTTTAACAGAAAACTTTTTATGTTGGATGTCTCGTCTGTTACCCGGATGACTTCCGCCTTTAAAGTTTTGTAGGGGTCAGTCATGATTTTGATACCGCTATCAGCGCTTCTTTGAAATTTATTTTGCCCTGACAGCCGGCTATGCATCTTCCGCATCCGGTACAGCCTAAGTTATTATGCATGCTGGGTCGCCATGAAAATTTACAGCCGAATCTATGCATGAAACGCGAGATAAGTTCTTTCTTGGGATTTCCTCCCCCGGCCACGCGCGCATAGCCGGGAAGCTGACAGCTGTCGGCATAGCGTATCTTGTTTTCGGCGCCCTCCGAGAGAAAGAAGCAGAAGCATGCGGGGCAAACCGTGGTACAGGCGCTGCAGCTGACACAGGTTTTCCCGTAGTTTTCAAAAGCGGCATTTCTGGTTTCTATTTTTTCCTTTAGTTTTTGCATATCCAAAGTCACGCCGTTATTCTGGCCATTTACAGTTTTTTCAGTCGCTGCCCGCATATTTAACAGTTCTTTTTTATGAGTTTCCGAAGCATCCTCTAATCTTTCTGAATTCTTTCTGAGAATTTCTTTTCCTTTTTCGGAACCCGCTTCAATCAGATAGCCGTCACCCAGCGGAGAGAAATTGAGGTCAAAATCTTTTTCGGCTCTGGGCCGCTCGCCCAAGGCGCTGCAGAAACAGTCGGGATGAGCGCTCGTGCAGTCTGCGGTGAACATAAGTATATCTTTTCTGAAATAGGGGTCTTCCGGGTCATCCAGATAAATTTTTTTCAGCAGTTCCAGGCCTCTTGTATCACAGCCCCTGGCGCCGAAAATTATTGCGGGCCTGCGTTTTTTTGCGCGAAGATTTTCCTGGGGTGAATAGAAGAAATATTTTACGGGGAGGATAGTTCTATGGCCGTCAAGCGAAAACTTGTCGCCCGTCTGCCATTTGGCCCAGTCGGAGGTATCCGCGGAAACTTTTGGATAAAAAATATCGGCATCTGCTGAGAGCGCGCTGACGAAACCCATAAAATCTTTTTTGTCTATAAACTTCATTGTTTTTTATTCGCAATCCGGAGTTTTTTTACCGCCGTCGGTAATCATTTTTCCGTATTGGAATTTCAATAGACTACTAATTGCCTTATGCCTTGTCAAATGTGGCAGAAATTGCTGCGTCATTGACTACCCAATTCTTTTACCGAGAGACAATCGCCATGCTCCATTTCTATAAAATATGTAAGGCGTGAGGGATATCCAAAACTTCCACATCCTGCATGTCCGCCCGACAAACCGCATACATAAGAACAAACGTCACATTCTTTCGTAGAGAATTTTGCAAAATTCCGCTGCCTTAATAATTGGAATGGCCATAATATTTTTCAACGCAAGCAAGTGCTTATCCCCGCTAACAATATATTTAGCGCAGCCAATTACCGCGCAATCCAAAAATTTATTATCGTCCCTATCAACACAAATATGGTAAATCTTTTTATCAGGCACTATTGTTGAATTTTCTGCAATAAACGTAATCCAATGCTCTGAAATGCTATCATCTTTATCAATGTTACGAATGATTCTCAGATATTCATTTAACATTCTTTGATTAACTATAATCTCAAAATCTCCCTTAACCCATGAATTGAGAATTTTGTTTGGAACACCTCTCCAGAAAATTCCGGAAATTAAAACATTTGTATCAATTACGACTTTCATTGCGGGCTTTCTTTATTATCCGGACGAGCGCGCTTTTTTTAATTCCCGCACGAAAAGCAATTCTTTGACTTTCCTTAATCAATTTTCTAAATGCTTCCATCTTTGGCGCGCGAACGGGTTTAAGTAAAACATTAGTGCCGTCAGTCACGACAATAAATTTAGAGCCGACGCAGATTCCTAATTCTTTACGAATATCATTTGGAATTACAACCTGCCCTTTTGAGGAAACGCTGGTTACTTCAACTTGATTCATTTTGCCCTCCCTAGTAAGATAATCTTACTAAGGAAATTGTACTACGAGATACCACTAATGTCAAGACACTGACATGGGGACGTTTCTATAAACTTTCCCGATTTGACTTTCAATTTTGCGAAAAATATTTTATATCATCACATTATTCGGACAACCGTAAAATCATGCCATTCCTGCGTGCTCTGTCGTATGCGAACTGCAAAAGGCAAAAAAACAAGACGATGTAGACTATTGACAGCAGAAATCCTTTCACAATGAGAAAAGAATAAGTGGGCGAAAAACCGTATCCGATTCTAAAATACTCCAGAAAATATGTAAGCGGGATAAATGATGCTACCCTAATAAAAAAATTTGGCAGGAAACTGATGGGATAATAAATCCCGCATATAAGCATCGCAAGGATTGAAAACGACCACGCTACTATGTCTATCCTCTGTCCAAAAAAAGCACGAAGAAGTTGACGCTCATTCCTATAATCAGGGCGGAAAGCATAACGCCCATTAGAGAGATAAAAACAACCAGAAAAGGCGGAAGAAAAAAATCAAAAGCCCAACGTGAGAAAAAAGCAAGCATCACAAAAACCAGTGTGCCCCTAACGATACCAAAAATCCATGAACCGATTATGTAATCGTAATGATAAACTGGCGCCATAAATGTATGTTTCAAACTTTTTGACCACACATCGTATAAAAGTCCATAAGAAACATCCAATTGTGTCACCTGCAAAATTCCTGAAAAGATTGCACCCGTAAGAAGAAACGAAAGCGTTTTACTGCCAAGGTCTAAAAAACTACCCATAAGACCTATGGAAACTATACCGACCGCGGGCCAGAAAATTATCTCAAAAAACGCAAAAATGTTTCTTTTGGCGAATATATAATTGCGATACATAAAGGCGTAAATTTTAATTATTAGCCAGTTCAATAAAAACCTCCTCAAGATTATTTTTCTGGGTGTGATTCTGCAGTTCGTCCTTCGTTCCCATAGCAAGTATACTCCCATTTTTGATAAATGCTACCCTGTCGCAGAGCTCTTCGGCTTCTTTCATATAGTGCGTAGTCAATACTATCGTAATATTTCTTTCCCTGTGCAGATTCTTTATAAATTCTCTTATCTTTATTGATATGTCGGGGTCAAGTCCAATTGTGGGTTCATCTAAAAGAAGGATTTCGGGGCTGTTTAAAAGCGATTTGGCAAGTGCAAGACGCTGCTTGGTTCCAGTTGAAATTTCGTCAAAACGGGTATCGGCATACTTTTCCAGTTCAAACAATTGTATACTTCTTTCTACGGACATCCTGCCGTCAGAAAGACTCAATCCGTAAAGAAGCGAGTAAAACTTGAGTATTTCCTTCACCGTCATACACCATGGAAAATTAGGGTTGCCGGAGCACATGTTAATTTTCTTCTTGAAAGATACCGGAAATTCTTTTGTGTAATTTTTCCCATCAATCCACAATTCTCCGCTGTCCGCCAAAAGCTGAGAAATAAGAATATTGAGAAGCGTCGTCTTCCCTACGCCGTTAGGTCCCATAAGCCCGAAAATCTCGCCTTTTCTTATTGAAAAATTCACATCCTGGAGCGCGACAATTTTTCTTTTTGCAAAAAAACCCGTGACATATGTTTTACAAATTGACTTCATTTCAATGTATTCCATATCTATTCCTTTGATGTTATGATTTCTCGCATTTTTTTTATTTATTGCAAAGAAATCCTATCTGCTTTGTGACATCTACGATTTTCTTTGTTCTTTCGAATGATTTATCTATGTAGTCCTTTTTCAAAATAACTTTGCTGTTAGCATCCAAAGAACCATCAATAACAGCAAGTTTTTTCGCCTCGATCACCATTTCTTTCATACACGCACCGCTGAAGTCATTTGTTCTTTCCGCAATAAGTTCGAAGTTTATATCGTCGGTTAAAATCATATCTTCTGTAAATTTAGAAAGCATTTTAATTCTTGCCTTATAATCAGGATTGTCTAATTGTATTCTTAAATCAAATCTGTTGGGTCTATGACTAATGGCTTTATCCAATATTTGAGGAGCATTTGTAGTTGCAATGGTTATTATACCCCCAAACGCGCTTAGTCCATCAAGATAATTCAACAATTCACCCATTAGTGCAGGGTCATTGCTGATATTTCTGTTTGAAATTGTCAAATCTATGTCCTCCAAAAATATTATTGACGGCGAAAGTTTGCTGCCAAGTTCATATAGGTCTTTAATCTCGTTACCATAACCTCTAAAAGATTTTGGAGTTACCCAAATAGTAGTAAATAATTCCGAGGACGCTAAAATTTTACCTACGAGTGTTTTCCCATTACCCGGTGGCCCCTCTAATATAATACCCCGCTTAAAAGGGATGTTATGTTTTTCAAAAAGTTCTTTATGTCTTAACAATCCCAATGTGTTTTCCTTTATAAGTTTTATTTTTTCATCTTCAAGAACGAGTTCGTCAAAAGAATACTTTCTATCAAGACAGATTTTTTCTTTGTCTTTTGTAATAATTTTACCTTTTAATGAACAATCTGAAAAAATGTGATTATATATTATTGAAGCAATTTCGCTACGATTTTTACGAACAACTAAATCTATACAGAAACAAAATCTTTTTTCAAATGGATTAAAACTTCCGCAAGATACAACCACTTTATCTTTATGATTTTTGTAGAATTGAAGCCCATCAATAACCGGTTTTGTTTCCTCCCCCGAATGTATTGCAAGATTCATTGATGTTTTCCATTTTCCGCTTTCGCTTACTTTATTAAAACCGTTTGAAATAAGATATTCATTCAGAAGTTTAAAAATCCTCGCAGTATAATAATAAACGCCGCCCCTGATTAAATACAATTCATCTCTTCGGCATTCTAAAAATGAACAAACTTTGTCTAAATCAACGTCAACAAAAAAAGTATCCAATAATTTGTTTGAAGTTTGTGACCTATGGTAAATGTAATGCTCGCTACTTTCTACGTCTGTTTTTGCTATTTGTTCCATTTTTCACCTCCTAAAAAATAAAAAACCTTCATACAGATTTTCCCCGTATGAAGGTTTTTTTATTTAAAGTGCGGGATTTATCCCTCTAACTCCACACTGTTATTCTATATAGAACGCATCTACTTTCCTATTTTACTTTTTTTACTTTTTGATATTCCGGATTATCCCAATATTCTTTTGTCGCTTTTTCTTTATCAATTGGTTCTACTAAATAAATACCAATTTCTTCATGAAGCATTTTTTCTATATTTTCTAATAATTTCGTATGAGCCTCTGTCCATACCCCATATTCATAACCATTTACCATACAAATGGAAAGATGAATTTTCTTATCGTTAAATATATCATCCGAAATATTTTGAAGTTCATAACCTAATTCTATAAGCGATCGGTAAATAAGAAGTTCACCAATTGCTTGTGCCAAATAAAAAGAAGGATGGTTGCCGCTTTTACATTCTACCAACTCAATATACTTTGGACGAACAATGATAAAATCTGGGTGAGATTTTGATATTGCGGAACCTGTAAAAGCAGTAGTTTGTATAGGCTCTTCTCTATAAATAAGTTTTTCTTCTACTTTTTCCGTGAATAGTAAATACTTTTCAAAAACTTTTTGCTGAACCTTTTCTTCCCATCCTTGCCCTTTACCGCTAGCCATATTACCTCCCAAAAATCTTTACCCGACCCAACTGCCACATTTGACACAATTGTCTTTGCCGGGACCAAAACCACAGTTACTGCACAACTTAGCAGGTACAGGATTGCTCCCAACCCATGCTCCGCATTTGACACAATTATCACCGGCTGGTCCAAAGCCGCAATTATTGCATAGTTGTGCTTCAATAGTAGCAAAGGGTTGCCCGCACTTTACGCACTCATCGGCTTTACTACCGAACCCACAATTTCCACAAAGTTTTGCTTGTACTCCTGCCATAGTTCCTCCCTAAATTAAAAAAACCTTCACACCGGTTTTTCCTGCATGAAGGTTTTATTTTTTATAGTGTGAGATTTATTCCTTCCAACAGTCACACTTCTATCCAGTATTCGCAATTCCTGCTGTTATTGTACCTAAAAAACTAAATTTGTCAAGGTCACGATGTTGCGGTACAGGATGTTGCGGTACAGGACAAGGGCTCCCGAAATTTGGTAGAATGAAACTATGAGTAACAATAAATGAGTCCACTCTAATAAGTCCTTTTCAATGTCATTTCGAGGAGCATAGCGACGAGAAATCTTTTTATTATAAGCATTTCAGATTTCTCGCTTCGCTCGAAATGACAACTTTAATGCTTTTTGGAGTGGACTCATAAATATCTTGATTTTTTAATGCAGGTTAAAACACGAATTCAAACATCCCGGTTGCGGGCTGTTTTGTCCGTAAATGCGGAATTAATCTATCTATACTGGGATATCGGGCGAATGATTGATAAAAGGCAAAAAAAGGAGGGCTGGGGCGCCGGCGTTATTCCGAAATTATCAAAAGATATTAGAAATGAATTATCAGAGGTTAAAGGTTTTTCCGAGAGAAATCTTAAAAGGATGGTTCGCTTTTTTCGTGAATATCTTTCGTTAGTCACAATTGTGCCACAGCCTGTGGCACAATTAGAGGAAAGGAACAAAAGAGGGGAAAAAGTGCCACAAGCTGTGGCAAAATTAGCTCCAAAAGAGGTATTGGAAAAATTGCAGCAGACTGTTGCAAAAATTCCATGGGGGCACAATGTCTTACTTATGGAAAAAGTCAAAGACATGTCTTCCCGGTTGTGGTATATGCAAAAAACTATAAAAAACGGCTGGAGTCGCAATGTGCTTAGTTTGATGATTAAGGGCGGCGCTCATCAGCGGGAGGGTAAGGCGGTTACCAATTTTGATTTACGCCTTCCATCTCCGCAATCGGATTTAGCAAAACAATCTTTAAAAGATCCGTATATTTTTGATTTCCTTACGTTAGAAGAACCATTCAGAGAGCGGGAGCTGGAAGCGGGTCTTATCCGGCATTTAGAAAATTTTTTATTGGAATTAGGTCAGGGATTTTCATTTGTAGGACGGCAATATCATCTTAACCTGCATTATTCATCTCTGAAAACCTACCCTTTGTCAAGCCCCTTTTTTAAATCTATTGGGAATAGGAAGGGACATCGTGACCCCCCTGGGAAGAAATATAGGTTTATCAGGTTGATTTGTTTTGGGGAAGAATATGAAAAGAAGATAAGGATTA
>PHAM01000016.1 GCA_002841685.1 Elusimicrobia bacterium HGW-Elusimicrobia-2
CGGTTATGAAAAACGCCGCAACTTACGAGCATCTGATGCCTGAGTCCGTCGGCAACGAGAGGCGTATACTGATATCCGATCTTTCCGGACAGGCCAATCTCAAAGCCAAAGGGAAACAGCTCGATATAAATCTTGAAGATAAGGAAAACCTCAACGCCGTGCTGAAAGAGATAAAACTTCGTGAGGCTGCCGGTTATCAGTATGAGGCGGCCAACGCTTCGCTCAAGCTCCTTGTGCAAAAGATAGAAGGCAGGGCGCCTTCGTTTTTTGACGTGAAGAGCTGCAGGGTCATTCTTGAATACGGCCTCGACGGGAAAAAATGTGAGGCTTCGGTCAAACTCACGGTGAAGGGAAAAACCGTTTATGAGGCCGCCGAGGGCGACGGCCCGGTTAACGCGCTGGACAACTGCCTCCGTAAGGCGCTGCTGCCCTTTTTCCCGCATGTGAAGGATATTGCGTTGACGGATTTCAAGGTCAGGGTGCTCAACCCGGCGGAAGCGACCGCCGCCGCCGTGCGCGTTTTTATAGAATCCACCGACGGCGTTGACAGATGGACGACAACGGGCGTTTCCGAGGATGTCATAGAGGCGTCATGGCAGGCGCTCGTGGAGAGCATCATTTACAAACTGCTCAAAAGGTAGGGGAGGCATAAAGTGAGAATAGGCGATACGCAGATCAGCCCCCGGCAGGGCGCTGTCATACTTCTGGGAATAGCTTTTTCCTTTTTAGCCGTGATCATTCATTTGAAGATGAGCGGAATACCCGCTTCGGAAGAGGTGAAGATCAAAGCTGTTCTTGTTCCCCCCAAAATAGAAATAGCCAAAAGTTTTTCTCTTGACGAGCTTTTGAAGAAAACCGTTTCATCCCCATCCGGAGGCGGAGGTGAAGAGGTGATCTCAATAGGTTCCGTTTCGTCCGGGCCCGCCGAGGTGAAGAAAGCCGCCCCCGCAGGTAAGATCAATCTGAACACCGCCAGTGAGGGTGAGCTGATGGAGCTTCCCGATATGACGAGAAGGGCCGCGAAAAGCATTATTGAGTACAGGGGCAAGATGGGCGAGATATGGGAACTCAGTGAGATCAAAGGTCTTCCCGGTATTGACGAGGCGCTTATAAACAGGATCCGCCGCAAAGCCGTTCTTGAATAAAAAACACGGTTTTACCGCCGGGACTATATCTTATCGGAGGATAAAAAATGAGAAGCGATAAAGCTAGAAAAGGTTTTGAAAGAACACCCAACAGGGCTCTTTTATACGGAACGGGAATTTCAAGATCGGAAATGAAAAAGCCGGCCATTGGCATAGCGTCGAGTTTTTCGGATCTCGTCCCCGGCCACACCGGCATGAGGGATCTGGAAAGGCATATTGAAAAAGGCATATACGCCGGCGGCGGCGCTTCGTTTATATTCGGCGTGGGGGCTATCTGCGACGGTATCGCCATGGGGCACATGGGAATGTATTATTCGCTGCCCTTGCGGGAACTTATTGCCGACATGATAGAATCCGTCACGCAGGCCCATCAGCTCGACGGGCTGGTGCTGCTGACGAATTGTGACAAAATAAATCCCGGCATGCTGATGGCCGCCGCCAGATTGAATATTCCCGCCATTGTTGTGACGGCCGGTCCCATGATGAGCGGAAATTATAAAGGGAAGAAGCTCTCTCTTGTCAGGGACACATTTGAGGCGGTGGGGCTCTACCAGGCGGGAAAGATAAAACTCTGCCAGCTGGAGGGACTTGAGATGGAGGCCTGCCCCGGGCAGGGCGCCTGTCAGGGGATGTACACGGCCAACACCACGGCCTGCGTGATAGAGGCCATGGGAATGAGCCTGCCGGGATGCGCCACGGCAATCGCGGGAATGGCTAAGAAAAAAAGGATAGCGTACGATTCCGGCGAGCGTATCGTTGAACTTGTACGCAAAAATATCAGAGCGCGCGACATAATGAATGAAAAAGCTTTTCACAATGCCGTTGTGACGGATCTTGCCCTCGGCGGTTCCACTAACACGGTTCTTCATCTTCCGGCCATCGCCCATGACGCGGGCGTTAAGGCGGGGATAGAGCTTTTTGACCAGCTCGGAAAAAAGGCGCCGCACATAACCAACATAAGGCCCGGCGGAGAATATTTCATGGAAGACCTTGAGTTCGCCGGGGGCATACCCGCCGTCATGAAAAGGCTGCTGCCGCTGCTCAAAGACAACATCAGCGTGTCGGGGATTAAAATAAAAGATATTGCCCGCGCGGCGGAGATCATAGACGAGGATGTGATAAGGCCACTTAACAAAGCGTATCACAGGGAAGGCGGTATAGCTATTCTCAGGGGGAACATCGCGCCCGACGGCGCCGTCGTCAAGCAGAGCGCCGTGGATAAATCCATGATGAAATTCACCGGCAGCGCGAGGATATTCGAATCCGAAGAGGACGCCATGGCCGCGATCCTCGGCAGGAAACTGAAAAAAGGCGATGTCGTCGTTATAAGATACGAAGGCCCGAAGGGCGGCCCGGGAATGCGCGAGATGCTCTCGCCGACGGCGGCTATAACGGGCATGGGTTTGAGCTCTTCGGTGGCGCTCATCACCGACGGAAGGTTTTCCGGCGGGACGCGCGGGCCCTGCATAGGCCACATTTCGCCCGAAGCCGCGGAAGGCGGCCCGATAGCGGCCCTTAAAAACGGCGACCGGATCACAATAGACATAAAAAACAGAAAGATCGATGTCGCCCTGAGCGATAAGGAAATAAAAGAGCGGCTGAAAACGGTGAAGATAAAAAAGAAAAAAGTGACGGGGTGGCTGGCAAGGTACAGCCGTATGGTCACATCCGCATCCACCGGCGCCGTTCTGAAATAGCTTTCTCCGGACATCTTTCTCCGCTCTTTATTTGGGCAATAGGAACCGTCCCCATTGCTCTCGACCGCAGGCAACATTTACATAACTGAAAGCCCGGCACCACTTTCGTCACCGGCACCACTTTCGGCACTTTACGAGGCAGTTTTATAATTGCTATAATCACATTTTACGGAATTCGAGGATTAGCGGGTTGAGAGGGAGGATATTATGAAACTGAGCGGATCGGAAATTATACTGAAATGTCTGGAGCGTGAAGGCGTGGATACTGTCTTCGGCATACCGGGCGGCAGTGTGATACCTCTTTTTGACGCCATATACGACAACAAGAAAATCAAACTTTTCCTCACCCGCCACGAGCAGGGCGCGGCTCACATGGCCGACGGCTACGCGCGGGCTTCCGGGAAAACCGGCGTCTGTATCGCCACATCGGGACCCGGGGCGACAAATCTGGTGACAGGTCTGGCCACGGCTCTCCTGGACTCCATACCTATGGTCGCCGTCACCGGACAGGTCGCCTCCCATCTTGTGGGCAACGACGCTTTTCAGGAGGCCGACACGACAGGCATCACGAGGCCCGTGACCAAGCAGAATTATCTGGTGACGGATGTGGGGGATATATCAAAGATATTCGCGCAGGCTTTTTATCTCGCCCGCAGCGGCCGTCCGGGCCCTGTGCTGATAGATGTGCCCAGCGACATACAGAAAGCCGAATGCGAATATGACGCGAAACCGGACGCGTCCATCAGGGGTTATAAACCCAGCATGGAAGGAAACCCCAGGCAGATCAAGACGGCCCTGGAAGCGCTTCTGGCCTCAAAAAAACTTCTCATCTACGCCGGCGGCGGTATAATAAGTTCCGGCGCTTCGAAGGAGCTGGCGGCTTTTGCCAGGAAACTCAATGCTCCCGTGACATTGACCCTCATGAGCATCGGCGGGTTTCCGGGAACGGATGGATTATTTATAGGCATGCCCGGTATGCACGGCACACAGGCGGCGAATTTCGCTTTTCAGAACTGCGATATGATATTCGCTGTGGGGGCGAGATTTGATGACAGGGTCACGGGCAAGGTTTCGGCTTTTGCCCCGCATGCGAAAATCGTTCATGTGGATATTGACCCGACGTCCATTTCCAAGAATGTTACGGCCGATATCCCTGTGGTGGGGGACTGTAAATCGGTGCTCAAACAGATGCTCGTTCTGCTGAGTGCTAAGAAAAAAATGCCGGACTATGCTCCCTGGCTGAAACAGGTGACAGATGTTGCTAAGAAAAAACCCCTCTGTTATAAGGACGACGAGATATTAAGGCCGCAGTATGTCATAGACAGGTTCTATCAGATCACAAAAGGTCAGGCGATGGTGGTCACGGAAGTCGGACAGCATCAGATGTGGGCGGAGCAGTTTTATAAGTTTGATAAGCCACGCCGTTTTATCACTTCGGGCGGCCTCGGAACAATGGGCTACGGCCTGCCCGGAGCCATAGGCGCCAAACGCGCCTGTCCGGAGATGGAAGTCATAGACATTGCCGGCGACGGCTCCACCCAGATGAACATACAGGAACTTGCCACGGCCAAAGTTTACGGCATCAAGGTTATTGTCGCGATCCTCAACAATTCTTATCTGGGAATGGTCAGGCAGTGGCAGGAACTGTTCTATAAGAAGCGTTATTCGGGCGTTCTTCTGGGTTCACAGTCGTCAAAAGATAAAAAGTACTGGCCCGATTTCAAGCTTGTGGGCGAAGCCTACGGCCTCAAGGGGATGAGGATCGAGCGCAAAAAAGATGTTGACGCGGCGATAAAAGAAGCGCTCGCCTCCAAGGAAACGGTTGTCATGGATTTCCAGGTGGCGAAAGAAGAGAATGTGTTCCCCATTGTGCCCGGCGGCGCGGCGATAGACCAGATCATAGATATGTCGTGAACAATGCCGGAATTAAAAAAAGGAACAAGCGGAGGATAAAATGAAACACACGATAGCGGCGATGGTTGAGAACAAACCCGGGGTGCTGGCGAAGATATCGGGGCTTTTTTCGGCGAGGGCTTTCAACATAATGTCTCTGACGGTGGGAGAGACGGAAGTGCATGATGTGTCCAGGATGACGATCGTCGTCAAAGGCGATGACAAGATACTGGAACAGGTGGTGAAGCATCTCAACAAGCTCCCCGATGTCATCAAGGTCATTGATTTCAAAAACGAGGAATTCATAGAAAGGGATCTCATGCTCGTGAAGGTGAACGCGTCTAAAGCCTCCCGCAGCGAAATAATAGAAATAGCCAGCATATTCCGCGCGAACATACTGGATGTCTCCGCCGACACGATAACACTCGAGCTCACCGGGCGGGAAACAAAACTTGAAGGCGTTATCAGGCTTCTGCGGCCTTACGGCATCAAAGAGATGGTCAGGGCGGGCGTCGTAGCCATGAGCCGCGGCCGCAAATAAAACAAAAGCTTACCGCGCCCGTTGTTTGACTAAAGCGCTAATCTTTTTTTTTGCGTTTATAAATGTTAAACTTATAAGCAGAGCGGTAAATAAGCGGATAAACGCGAGTTAATAAAAATTAGGGAGGTGGAATATGGGGATTACATTACATTTGGAACAAATGTCAATTGAAGAAAAGGTTCAAGCCATGGAAACGATATGGAGCGATTTGTGCGAGAACGCGGATAGTCTGGTTTCACCGTCATGGCACAAAAATATTTTGCGCGAAAGGGAAGATAGGGTCAATAGCGGCGACGAAAAATTCGTCAATTGGGATAAAGCAAAAAGATACATTCAGGATAAGACTTTTTGAAAATTAAAATACTTAATTCCTCGATCGAGGATTTGCTTGCTGGTTACTTTTTTTATGAAAAACAGGCGAATGGACTGGGCGGGTATTTTTTAGATAGTTTGTTTTCAGATATAGACTCATTAAAAATTTATGCGGGGATTCATTCCGTACATTTTGAACAATATCATCGTTTATTATCCAAAAGGTTCCCTTTTGCTGTTTACTATCGTATTGAAGACAATACGGCGCTTATTTATGCCGTTCTTGATTGCCGGGGTAACCCCGCCTGGATTAGAAAAAAGCTGAAATAAATATCGGGGCTGGAAAGCCCCTCCTACATAGCAGATTGCCAAGACGGCGGATAAAAATTAGAATGTAAGTTATGGTCTATGATGTCCTTATAATAGGTTCCGGTCTGGCGGGGCTTTTCGCCGCCTTGAAACAGCCGCGCGATTTGAAGGTTGCCCTTGTAACCAAGAGGGATCTCGCCGATTCCGAGACCGTTTTCGCCCAGGGCGGTATCTCCTGCGTCACATCCGGTGACGATTCTTTTGATATGCATATTAACGACACTTTGAAGACAGGCGGCGGCCTGTCAAATAAAAAAATAGCGGATATCGTCGTGGGGGAGATGCCTGCGCGTCTCAAGGAACTGGAAGGCTATGGAGTAAAATTCAACAAAATATCGGGAAAATATGATCTTCATCTTGAAGGCGGCCATTCCCGCCGCCGCGTCGTGCATGCCGACGACCACACCGGCAAGACGGTGGAGGACGCGCTGGTCTCGCGCGTGAGGCGCGCCGGGAACATAGAGATATTCGAAAATCACATAGCCGTCAATCTCATAATCAAAGATTCATCCTGCTGGGGCGCCTATGTTCTGGACGAATCAGATCTGCGTATAACGGCTTTCAAATCCCGTGCGACACTTCTGGCCGCCGGCGGCGCGGGGAAGAGTTATCTCTACACCTCAAATCCCGATGTCTCAACCGGCGACGGCGTCGCCATGGCATACAGGGCCGGCTGCCGCATATTGAACATGGAATTCGTGCAGTTCCATCCCACATGCCTCTTCCATCCGGAAGCGAAAAGTTTTCTTATATCGGAGGCCGTCCGCGGCGAAGGCGGAAGGCTTTTTACCAGGCAGGGAAAAAGATTCATGAAGGACTACCATCCGAAGATGGAATTGGCCCCGCGCGACATCGTGGCGAGGGCGATAGATGACGTTCTGAAAAAAAGCGGAGAGGAATTTGTTTATCTGGATATATCTTACAAGGGCGCGGCTTTTGTGAGGAAGAAATTTCCCTATCTTTCATCGAGCGTAAAAAAATACGGCTTTGACATGGGGAAGGCGCCCATTCCCGTGGTGCCGGCCGCGCATTACATGTGCGGCGGCATAGCTGTGGATGAGAATGCCGCAACGGATATCAAAAATCTTTTCGCTGCGGGAGAGAACGCCTGCACGGGGCTTCACGGTGCCAACCGCCTGGCTTCCAATTCTCTCGCCGAGGCCATGGTGTTCGCGCACAGGGCGGCGGCTTCGCTTGCGTCGGTCGCGGGGATGAAAAAAAAGATCCCGAAAATAGCTCTCTGGAAAACTTACGGCGCACGCCCCTCGGATGAGGCGGTGGTCATATCGCAGAACTGGGATGAGATACGCCGCTTTATGTGGAATTATGTGGGGATAGTCAGGAGCATGAAGCGACTCGTCCGGGCGAGAAACAGGATAAAGAACATCCTTGAGGAGATAGAGGATTACTACTGGAATTTTCTCGTCACGCGCGACCTCATAGAGCTGCGCAACATAGCGCAGGTGGCGGATATCACCATTGAATCGGCCCTCTCAAGGAAGGAATCCAGAGGCACCCATTACATGATAGATTATCCCGGCGCGAGTGATCCCGCATTCAGGAAAGACAGCGTCGTTAAAAAAATAAGAGGGAAGGTTTCGGTCTTATGAAAAAAAACCGTGACGAGATTGTCATAGTCCGCGCGCGCACCCATAATCTGAAAGGCATCAATCTGAAGATCCCGAAAAACAGTTTTGTCGTCATCTGCGGCCTTTCGGGTTCGGGGAAGTCCTCGCTGGCCTTTGACACCCTCTACGCCGAGGGCCAGAGGCGTTATGTGGAATCCCTTTCCTCTTACGCGAGGCAGTTCTTAGAACAGCTCCAGAAGCCGGATGTGGAGAGCATAAGCAACCTTTCTCCCGCCATAGCGATAGAGGAGAAGGGCGGCTCGGCCAATCCCCGGTCGACGGTGGCCACCACCACCGAAATACATGATTTTATGAGGGTGCTTTTCGCCCGCGCGGGAATACCTCACTGCCCGAAATGCGGCAGGGTGATAAAAGGCTCCTCTCCCGACGAGATCATCAGCGATATACTTTCCTCGCATGAGGGAAAAGAAATAGAGCTGCGCTCGAATGTCATAAGCGGCCAGAAGGGTTCTTTCGCGGAACTTTTTTTGAAGCTGCGAAAAGAGGGTTTCGCATCCGTCCTGGTCGACGGAATTGTCCGGGATCTTGACGGCGAAATAACACTGGATAAAAAAAAGAAGCACGATATCAGCGTGATAATAGACAGGTTCCGCGCGGGTAAAGAACGCCTGACCGATTCTCTTAATGCGGCTCTCACTCTGTCGGGAGGCGTGTGTGAACTCCTCGTGGGAAAAACGGTGAAAGTTTACAGCGTCCATCACGCCTGTGTGTTTTGCGGTTTGAGCATCAAGGATCTCTCGCCGCGGGCTTTCTCCTTCAACAGCCCCTACGGGGCCTGTCCCGAGTGTACGGGGCTGGGCGAGGTGATGACGGTTGACGAGGATCTTGCCGTCAACGCGGATTGCAGCCTTTCCGAAGGCGCGCTTATTCCGTGGTTTTCGCCGATAACGACACGCACTCACAGATGGGTGCATGCTGCCCACGGATACTATCAGGGAAAACTCGAGGAAGCCTGCGGGATCATGAAAATACCCATGGGCGTGAAATGGAATAAACTGAGCAAACAGCAGCGGGATTTTGTGCTTCACGGATCTGTGCCGCTGGCGAAATCCGCCTCACCCTACAAAGGGCTTGTCACATCCCTCAAAGAAAGATTCTCTTCCACGGAATCGGATTTCGTCAGGGATGAGATAGCGCGTCTCTATATGAGGAAACAGATATGTCCTCTCTGTTCGGGGAAAAGACTCAAGGATGAGATCCTCGCCGTAAAAATAGGAGGCAAATCAATAGCGGATGTTTGCGATATGCCGGTTTCAGAGACGGTAAAATTCTTCTTGGCACTCGCTTTTTCCGGCTCGGCCGCGAAAATAGCCGCGCCGCTCCTTAAAGAAATAAACTCTCGCCTCAGCTTTATCTCCGGCGTGGGTCTGGATTATCTCACGCTTTCGCGTTCAACGAGGACGCTCTCGCGCGGAGAGGCCCAGAGGATAAGGCTTGCCACGCAGATAGGCTCGGGCCTGTCGGGGGTGCTTTATGTTCTGGACGAGCCCACCATAGGCCTGCATCAGAAGGATATACACGCCCTCATGGCTAATCTCATGAAACTGAAAGAGACAGGCAACAGCGTCTGCGTGGTTGAGCATGAGGAAGCTGTTATGCTCGCTGCCGACTGGATAATAGAGCTCGGCCCCGGCGCGGGAGCGCTTGGCGGCGAGGTCGTGTTCGAGGGAACGCCTTCACAGATGCTCAAAAGCGGAAAATCCCTGACGGGAAAATACCTCAGGAATCCTCTGTCCGTTAAAAAAACAAAAAAACAGAACAAAGGTTTTATCAGGATAAAAGGAGCCTCTCAGTTCAATCTCAAAAAAATAGATGTTGATATACCCATGGGGGTTTTAACCTGCGTCACCGGTGTTTCGGGCTCGGGCAAATCCACGCTGATAGAGGATATACTGATGAATGCGCTGAGGAAAAAACTTTACGGCGGCAGGGAGGAACCGGGCCTCCACGCCGGCATAGAAGGCTTTGAGAAAATAGACAAAGCCCTTGTTATAGACCAGTCACCCATAGGCCGGACGCCGCGCTCAAATCCCGTGACATACACAAAGGCATGGGACGAGATAAGGGCTCTTTTCGCCGCGATGCCGCTTGCCAGATCCCGCGGATACAAGTCCGGGCAGTTCAGTTTTAACGTGAAATCAGGGCGCTGCGGCGCCTGCGGAGGCGACGGTCTTATAAAAGTGGAAATGAATTTCCTGCCGGATGTTTATGTCAAATGCGATGTCTGCGAGGGCCGCCGCTACAGCGGCGAGACGCTGGAAGTGACATTCAAGGGCCAGAACATACACGATGTGCTGGAGATGAGCGTCAATCAGGCGATCGATTTTTTCTCAGCCCACAAAAAGATCATGAGCAAACTGAAAATGCTCCAGAATGTGGGGCTGGGTTACCTCAAGCTCGGACAGAGCGCCACCACGCTTTCCGGCGGCGAAGCCCAGAGGGTGAAACTTTCGCGGGAGCTGGCCAAGTCCGCCACCGGAAGGACTCTCTACTTTCTGGACGAGCCCACGACGGGACTGCATTTCGCCGACATCGAGAAGCTTCTCGGAGTCCTGCACGGCCTCACAGCGATGGGCAACACCGTAGTTGTCATAGAACACAACATGGATGTGATAAAAACGGCGGACTGGGTCATCGACCTCGGCCCGGGCGGCGGGGATTTCGGCGGCCGTCTTCTTTTCCAGGGCACCCCGGAGGATATTGTTTCCTGCGGCCGGTCTTTTACCGGCCAATACCTAAAGAAAAAGGGGAAAATGAGAAAATGTAGGCGTCCCCATTTTCCTCTTTTTCCTAAAAATTTGACTTTATCCTGAATCTGGTGTACAATCGAGTTGTACAGTTGAAAATATGCGTTATTTAAGGAGGCGTTATGATAAACACAATTGATTTCACAACTCTTAGAAACCATCTGTCGGATGTTTTGAAAGAGGTGTCGGGGAAAAAGGATTTTATTCTTGTGACCCGACGGCAAAAGCCGGAATCCGCGCTGGTTAATCTTGATTTTTTTGAGGACCTGCTCGCCATGGCGAGCAAGGATTATCTCAAAAGTATAAAAGAGGCGCGGGGAGATTACAAAAATGGCCGTGTTTACACACACGGTGATGTTTTCGGCAAGATTGAATGAAATATACCCTCGTATATACCGCCCGGGCGGTCAGGGATATTGAAACTCTTGATACGCTTGTAAAAAAAAGAATTGCGGAAAAAATTATTCAGTTAAAGAAGTCTCCTCTGAAAAAAGCAAAAAAACTGATTCATTCAAAAATCGGGTCGTACCGTTACAGGATAGGGGATTACAGAATTGTGTTTGACCTCGATGGAAAAGATATTGTGATTCTCCGTGCGGGACACCGCAGGGAAATTTACAGATGAGAAGAAAATGGGGACGTCCTTAATATTATGAGAAAATGTAGGACGTCCCCATTTTCCAAGAAAAAAGGAAAAAGGGAAGGAGAAAAAGGGATGTCATACAGATGAGCGGGGGATTGCTGATTGAATTCATCCTGCTGTTTTCATCCTTCGCGTACATAGGGATTTTTCTGCTCCTGATACTTTCGGGATGCGGGTTTCCGCTTCCCGAGGAGATAACGCTGATAATGGCCGGTTTCCTGACGAGCCAGGAGATAGTCCACATCGCGCCGATGTTTTTTTTCTGTTTCATGGGGGCATTTATAAGTGATATGGTTCCTTATTTCGCGGGATACTTTTACGGCCCGCGCATACTGGCGTCCAAATATGTGAGCATGATGATCAATCAGAGGAGGATGAGAAAAATATCTCTCTTTTTCAAGATATACGGCTATCAGAAGGTTTTTCTCATGAGGCCTTTTCTCCTCGGCATAAGGCCTTTTATCATGCTCTTTTCCGGGATCAGCGGGATAAAGCTCAAGACATTCCTGCCCTATCAGCTCTCGGGTATGGCCTTCGGCATACTATTTTGGCTTCTGCTGGGCCGGCTCTTTGCCTCAAAAATAGAGATCCTGACGGCTTTTTTCTATCATTCAAAAGATCTGATCATCGCGGTCATTCTTCTCGCCGCCGCGGTTTATCTTCTGTGCAGGTTCGTTCTGCATATAAAAATAAAGCCCAGATTTTTTATCAGGGCGGTGTCCGTTATCGTTACGGCGCTGTTTATGGCCCTGATGGGTTATGAGGTCTATGTCTACAGGAGCGGCATAAAAAGGCTGTTTCAAAAAGCCGCTTTGCGCGGATGGGAATTGAAGCCGGGCAGAGGAAGCGCTGAGCTGACGGAAGAATGAAAAAGCTTTTTATAATAGACGGCAACAACTATATGCACAGGGCTTTTCACGCTCTTCCGCCGCTTTTATCACCTGACGGTAAACCCGTGGGGGCTCTTTACGGCTTCGCGAGGATGCTCTTGCGCATCATAAAAAAGCACAAGCCCGACCGCATGGCTGTCGTTTTTGACTCTCCCGGCAAAAATTTCAGACACAGCGAATACCCCGCTTATAAGGCCACCAGGCCCGAGGCTGATGAGAGTCTTGTCTTCCAGCTGCAGAACATGAGAGGCGTGACAGAGGGCCTGGGCATAGCGTCAATAGCCGCGCCGGGTTATGAGGCGGACGACCTGACGGCCTCCATGACGAAAAAGTTCAAAGATGATTATGATGTTTATATAGTGTCGGCGGATAAGGATCTCTGCCAGCTCGTAGATGAACGCGTGAGGATATTCAATGAGCCGAAGGTCATAGGCCCGGCCGAGGTCATGGAGAAATACGGCGTATCCCCGGGCCTCTTTTGCGATTGGCAGGCGCTGGTGGGGGACAAATCGGACAACGTGCCGGGCGCCTCGGGCATAGGGCCGAAAGGCGCGACGGCCCTGATAGCCGAATACGGCGGCATAGAGAGTGTGTATGAACACATAGATTCGGTGAAAGAATCGCTGCGCCTGAAACTGATAGCGTCAAAAGAGGATGTTTTCCTTTCCAGAAAACTCGTCACGCTCCTCAAGGATGTGCCCGTGCCGCTTGATGATGAAGATATGACATCGGATATCAAACCCGAAGATGTCGCGGCGCTGGCGGAAAAATGGGGCTTCGGCTCTTTGAAAAATGAATACGGCGTACCGTCGGAAAATGTGCTGAAGGAAGAGATTGCGCGTTTTGTTTTTACAGGGGATCTGTCTTTTTTCAAAAGCTGCCGCGAGATAGCTCTTCATTTCGTCGACGGGAAAAAGCTCAATGGCATAGCTCTTGCGGGCGGCGGAAAATCGGGCTTCGCTGACACCATGCAGACGGAGCTCGATTTCGGCGCCGGTGAGCACTATAAAAAAGTTCTCGCGGAAATATTTTCAGATCCCGGCATTAAGATCATCAGCGACGATTCAAAGAGCATCTACGCTTATTGCCTGGGTGAGAATATAACCGTAAAGAGTGAAATCGAGGATATCTCTCTCATGGGTTACGTCATAGATTCCCAGCCCCGGCAGGATATTCTACGCCTTTCTTCAAAATATCTGGGCAGGGAGATCCCGGAATTCGTCAAAAAAGAGGAATGCGCGTCAGCCGCGGGCCTCATGTTCGATCTCGAAAGGGCGCTGAAGAAAAAAACGGAAGAGATGGGCCTGACGCCTATTTACAGGGATATGGAAAAGCCGCTCGCCGTGGTGCTGGCGCACATGGAATTTTGCGGCGTGAAGCTGGACAGCGCTAAGCTGGATAATTTCTCGCTTTTCCTTGAAAAAGAGATAGAGGATGTTAGCGGGAGGATACTGGGACTTGCCGGAGAGGACTTTAATATCAATTCCAACGTCGAGCTGCGGCGCATCCTTTTTGAGAAGATGAAACTCGTCTCAAAGAAAAAAACTAAAACAGGGGCATCTGTCGACGCTGAGGTGTTGCGGGATCTTTCGGGAGAGAGTCCCATCTGCCTGGAACTTCTGAAATACAGGACTCTCGCGAAGATGAAATCAACTTATGCCGACGCGCTCCCGGCGCTGGTCGCTGGCGACGGCCGGCTGCACACGACTTTCAACGCCACCGGCACCCTGACGGGGAGGCTTTCCTCGTCAAAGCCCAATCTGCAGAACATTCCCAAGGGCGTGGCCGGGGCCGATGAGATAAGAAAGGCTTTTGTCTGCGATGAAGGCAAGGTTCTTCTCTCGGGCGATTATTCACAGATAGACCTCAGGGTGCTTGCGCATTTCAGCGGCGATGCGCGCCTCATAGAGGCTTTCGGAAAAGATGAAGATATACACAATTTCACGGCCTCGCTTGTTTTCGCAACGGCAATAGACGCTGTGACGAAAGAGCAGCGGCGCATAGCCAAGACCGTGAATTTCGGCATTGTCTACGGCATGTCTTCTTTCGGCCTCGCCGCGGATCTTGAGATCTCGCGCGGGGAAGCGGATGGCATCATCAAAGAGTACTGGAAGATATTTCCCGGCGTTAAGGATTACGTTAAGAATAGCGCGGACGGCGCTTTTGAGAAAGGTTATACGGAAACCCTCTTCGGCCGGAGGCGGATACTGGCTGGCCGGACGCCGTTTGACCGCAGGGCGGCGATAAATACTCCCATACAGGGGACATCTTCCGACATAATAAAAAAAGCCATGATAGACATATTCCCATGTCTTTCCGAACACGGCGCCGCCATGATATTGCAGGTGCATGACGAACTGCTTTTTGAGATTGACGAGTCAAAGGCCGGAAAATTTGCTAAAATTTCACGCGGCTTTATGGAGAATGCCGTTGAGCTGTCTGTTCCGCTGAAAGTGAATATGAAGAAGGGGCTTAATTTTGCCGAGATGGAAAACATAGAGTGAGGTTTTGAAAATTTGAGAAAGAGCAGTTTTGCAATATTTGCTGTGGCGGCGTTATTTTTCAGTATCCGCGCCGGAGCCCACAGCGGCGGGAAGCTTGTGCGCGTACACCTTCTTGAGAATTCAGAATCCGCCGGCTCCTTTGACATCATGCTCCAGGAAGGGATGGGTTATGTGATGACAAGGGATATAGCGAATATCTTCTCACTCCGCGCGGAGTGGCTCAGGGACGATAAATGCATAAATCTTGTCAATCCCGAAGGCAAAAACCTGAAGCTGTTCCTTTACTCAAAAAAAATATACATTGACGGCAGGCTGTGCTCTCTGAACAAGGAGCCTCTGCTGCTCGACGGGCAATCATGGATCCCGCTGGAACTTGTGCTTACCAGATCTTTTCAGGGTTTCTCATCCGTGAGAGTGAAATGGGATTACGGCGCCAAGGTGCTGGATGTGACAAGGGCCGGAACGCTTTCCCGCGCGGCATTGGAGAAAATTTCGCCAGCGCACCGTATCGTACCCGCCGTAATATCCGCGCCGGCGCAGGCTTTCAAAAAAACAAAAAGAAAAGTAAAGACCGTAGTCATAGACCCCGGCCACGGCGGCAAGGATCCCGGGGCCGTGGCCAGCGACGGCACCAAAGAAAAAGACATTGTGCTAGATATAGCGTTAAGGCTTTATAAACTACTTAAAAACGACAGCGCTTTCAACGCGATCCTGACCAGGAAGGCGGATAACTTTCTGCCTCTGGCTTCCAGAGCCATGATAGCCAACAGCGCGCACGCCGATCTTTTTATATCAATACACACCAACGCCTCATATAAAAAAGACACGCGGGGGTTTGAGGTTTACTTCATGAGCGACAGAGCTTCCGACGACGAGGCCCAGGATGTGGCGAACACGGAAAACGCCGTCGTGGAACTGGAGGACGCCTCCGCCCCAAAAACTGAGGTGAACGCCATTTTGTGGTCAATGGCGATGAATGAATTTATGAAAGAAGCGTCGGAGTGCTGTTCCTTTATCAAACAAACATTCGGTAAAATGTTTTCCGACAACAGGGGTATCAAGCAGGCGGGTTTTTATGTGCTGAAAGGCGCTCACATGCCCTCGTCCCTTGTTGAGGCGGGTTTTTTGACGAACAGCAGCGACAGGAAAATACTTAAGAAAAGCGCGAACAGGCAGCTGATCGCCGAAAAGCTCTATACCGCCGTGAAAGAATATAAAAAATGGAGCGAGGAATGAAAATAGGGATCTTTTCCGATATACACGGCAATCTGCCGGCTTTTGAAGCGGTGCTGGGTTTTCTCGACGGCAAGGTGGAAAAATATGTCTGCTGCGGCGATATAGTCGGCTACGGGCCGTATCCTAACGAGTGCGTGGAAAAAATATCCGCGCTTCCGGATGTTATCTGCGTGGCGGGAAATCACGACTGGGCGGTGCTGGGCCTGGAGGATCTGAGCAAATTCAACGACGAGGCCAGAACGGCGGTGAAGTGGACGAAGGAACAACTCAGCCCCGTGTCATCCTCGTTTCTGATGAGCCTCGATTATAAGCTCGCCGGAGCGAATTTTATAGCCGTTCACGGCTCGCTGATAGATCCGCTGGACCAGTATGTCAAAACGGCCGAAGATTATATTCCCTCAATGAAAAAACAGGACAGGAGCATTCTTTTCGTGGGACATTCCCATCAGCCCCTCTATTTCAGGGGCACCGGAGGGAGTGTGGATTTCGGGGCTTTTATCCCGCAGAAGCCGGTTGAGATAGAAGAGCATTCCAAATATCTGATAAACGTGGGCTCTGTGGGACAGCCGCGTGACGGTAATCCGAAAGCCGCCTGCGTGATATACGACGAGGACGCGCGCGAGGTTGTTCTTCACAGGATAGAATATGATGTGCAGTCCGTTCAGAAAGCCGTGCTGGATATGGGTTTGCCGCCGGAGCTCGCCGAAAGACTGGGGAAGGGAGCATAATGAGACAAGCCGCTGTCATAGATTCAGCATACAGGATAACCGGCGTCGCGCGCGAGGGCGGCATGGCTAAAATTTACCGCGCCATCAGGATCAAAGACAATAAATTCGTGGTCCTCAAAATACTGAAAGAGGAGTTCCGCCACGCCCCCGACGCTCTCGGCAGGCTCAACCACGAGGAAGAAATAGGGCTTCTCCTGAACCACCATAACATTGTAAATGTTTATCCTCATGAAGGCGAAAAATCTTTTCCCTACATCGTCATGGAATACGCTGACGGCGCGACACTGGCGGAATTCATAGAGAAACACAGGTGGCTCGTTGTTCCCAGCGCGCTAAAGATAATGATGCAGCTGCTGGACGCGCTTGAATACATACACAGCATGGGCGTTATACATCAGGATCTGAAACCCGAAAACATAATCATGCTCCCGAAGGGAGGTATCAAGATACTGGATTTCGGACTTTCTTATTATTCCCGCGCGACTTCCTCCGCGTGGAAAAACATGCTCTCAATAGGCGGCACACCCGCCTACACAAGTCCTCAGCGGCTCGCGGGGGATATTTCCAGAGACTGCGATGTTTTCGCCGCCGGCGTGATTTTGTATGAAATGCTGACGGGTTCTCTCCCCTACAAAGGCGAAGATCTTCTTTCTTTTTCACGCGGTGACTTGGCGAATTTAAAAGCTCCGAGGCCATCACTGGGTAATCCCTCAATACATCCACGGCTTGAAAACATCATCATGCGTGCCATCTCGCCGGATAAAAAAGACAGGTTTATGTCGTCCACGGCATTCGGTTACGCCCTGGCTCAGATCGCGAAAAAAAGCGTAAGCTATAAAAAGCGTGACGTGGACTGGCTTCTCATCACTTTTCTGGTGCTGCTTTCCGCTGCCGCTTTTATAGGCTACCAGTTCTATATCCTGTTTCACGGATGAAGCTTTTCCTGCTCGCTTTTCTATGCCTGTTAATATTACCTTATTCCGCTCGGGCTAATGATTTTACGCAAGCGGGCATTTCTTTCGCCCGCGGGGATTTCGAGGGAGCCGAAAAATTATTATCGGGCTATCTGACTCAGAATCCCGGCGATGAGAAGGCGAAAAAGCTATATCAGAGAGTGGCCGTCAAACTTTCAAAAGAAGCGCTCGACTCGGGCGACGAGGATGCCGCCCGTAAATACGCCCAAAGAGCTTATGAGCTGAATCCCGATGACGAAACAACCGCGGCTCTTTACAAAGCCACGAGGGAAATCAGGAAGGTGAAAGTGGAGCCGCGGGAAATTCAAAAACAGGAAATTGAAATGAAACGGCCTGTATATAAATCTTTTCCCACAGAACCCGCTGCGGCGCCCAAAATTGAATACAGGACCCGCACCGAATATCAAACCCGCACGGAATACAAAACAAAAGAGATCGTCCGTCAGGTGGCCCAGATACCGGAGTGGATATGGCTGAGCATAGCCTTTAACGCTTTTTTGGCTTTCGGGGCGTTTCTGGTTTACCGCTACAAAAAAGAATCGGGGAAGGATGTCTACGCGAAGTATGTCAGGGCTAAGATGATGCTAGCCAACGCTCTGAAATACGACCCCGAAATCGTGAAGAAACAGCTCGGCGCCGAAAGGGCGGCGGAATTATTCAAGCTCATCTCTCCTGAGAATATGCCGGAAGACATAAGCATCAAACTGGTTGAGAGTGGCCGGGCATTTACCGACATAAATCCGGTGCCGAGGCTTACGGCGGATGTGATAGAGTTGGCGGAAGTGTTCCTGGAAAAGCCGAAAGATGTGATAGAATTTATCAAGCCGTATCTTTATCACAAAGACAACCGTGTGCGGGGCAATGCCGTCAAGATCATGTTCAAGCACAACAGCCCGCTCGCCCTGAAAGTCCTGAAAGAGATGGCCTCATCCGAAGACAGATGGCAGAAGATATCGGCTGCGTGGGTCTGCGGCCAGATGAAGACGCGCGAGGCCCAGAACATGCTTTCCGTTCTTGCCGCGGATGGCGATGCCGGCGTGGCGCTGGCCGCCGCGAAGCTTCTCAAAGAGGGGGGGGGAATAAAATGATGAAAGAAAAAGACAGAAATAAATGGCTGGAGCTGTCGCTTTCCGAATCGCTCATCCAGTCGGATCTGACAGCGCTTTACAGGTACAAATCCGATCCTTTCGAGCTCATGACTTTGGACAAAGAGGAGCTGGCGAACATAATAGGCAAGAAGGCTTTTTCTCTGGGCCGCGCCGTTTTTGATTACGGGAAAGAGCTGAAGGCCATTGAGAAAGGCGCCACGCGCCTTGTTTTTCTTGAAGATGAGGAATACCCCGCGCTCTTAAAAGAAATAAACGATCCCCCTTTATTTTTGAGGGTGATGGGCGAGATACCGCGCCCGTCCGAGCGGATGATAGCGGTCGTGGGCACACGGCGCGCTTCCGCTTACGGGAAAAGGGTTTGTGAATATTTCAGCGCCGCCTTCTGCGAAATGGGTTTTGCCGTCGTCAGCGGGCTTGCCAGGGGCATAGACACAAAGGCGCATGAGACTGCTATAAAAAGCGGCGGGAAAACTGTCGCTGTGATAGGCGCCGGGCCGGATGTCATTTACCCGCCGGAAAACGAGCGCCTTGCCCGGGATATAGCCGAACACGGCGCTGTTGTCAGCGAATATCCAATGGGCACGCCGCCCGCGAAGATGAATTTCCCCTGGCGCAACAGGATCATAAGCGGGATGTCCTGCGCGGTGTTCGTGGCTGAGGCTCCGCAGAGATCGGGCACCCTCATCACGGCCTCTTACGCCGCGGAGCAGGGCAGGGATGTTTGGGCGGCGCCGGGCTGTATCTTTGAAAATAATTACAAAGGCTGCCACGCGCTCATCAAAGACGGCGCCAAGCTTGTGGAGTGCAAAGAAGACATCGCGGGTGAGCTTTCTTTTGAAGGATTTGAGCAGACGGAAAAAACATCGCAGGTCCGGGTGCCCGAAAAGCCTTTTTCCGACGAGGAAGAAAAGATCTACGCCGTAATAGGATGGCATCCCGTGAGCCTCGATACGATAAAGAGGGAAGCGGCGCTGGACATTTCAAAAATCTTCAGAGTCTTGACAAATCTTCAGATAAATGGATTTATTGATAATTCTGCGGGCGGAAAATTCGTAAGAAAAAAATAAAAAACAGTGAGGAGCGCATGAAAAAACATCTGGTAATAGTGGAGTCACCGACGAAAGCGAAGACAATAAAGAATTTCCTTAGCGCGGAATACACGATAATGTCATCCATGGGCCACATCAGGGACCTTCCGAAGAAAGTGCTGGGAGTGGATATAAAAAACGGTTTCAAGAGTTCTTATGGCGTGATACCGGCAAAGAAGAAACTGGTCGCGAAGCTCAAGGAAGCCTATAAGGACTGCGACCTTGTTTATCTGGCGACCGACGGGGACAGGGAGGGCGAGGGTATAGCCTGGCACGTGAAGGAGATCCTTCACATACCGGACGATAAAACCCGCCGGACGGTGTTTCATGAGATAACCTCCGAGGCGATAAAACAAGCTTTCAAAAAACCCGTCAAACTGAACATGGATCTCGTTAAAGCATACCGCGTGCGCCGGGCCCTGGACAGGATAGTGGGTTACAAGATAAGCCCCATACTGTGGAAAAAAATAGCGTCCGGCCTTTCCGCCGGCCGTGTGCAGTCGCCCGCCCTCAAGCTCATCGTTGAGAGGGAAAAAGAGATAAGGGCTTTTGAGCCCGTCACTTACTGGAAAGTCGCCGGGGATTTTAAGACCTCCGGCGGTACGCTCCGGGCGGATCTTGTCAAAGCCAAAGGCGAGGCGATCAAAGACGAGCGCGTGAGCGATGAGAGCATACTCAAAGACATAGAAAAACTGAAAGGCGCGGATTTCAGCGTGAAAAAAAATGATATCACGGAAAAGAAGATATCGCCGCCGCACCCTTTTACGACCTCAACACTGCAGCAGCAGGCGAACACCGTCCTGGGATTTTCTTCACGCCGGACCATGATCGTCGCCCAGCAGCTTTATGAGGGAATAGACCTTCCCGAAGGCCGCACGGGCCTCATCACTTATATGAGGACGGATTCGGTAGCGGTCGCCAAGCAGGCGCAGGCAGAGGCGAGAAAACTGATAGAGAGCCGTTACGGAAAATCTTTTCTTCCCGCGAAAATTCCGGTTTACAAGACAAAATCAGCCCATTCCCAGGAAGCTCACGAAGCTATAAGGCCGGTCAAAGTGGATATAATCCCGGAAAATATAGAGGATAACCTCAGCCCCGAGCAGTTCAAGCTCTATCATCTCATATGGCAGCGTTTTATGGCGTCCCAGATGAACCAGGCGCTCTCTGTCACGCACAGTGTCCGTCTGGAAAAGGATTCTTATGCCTTCAAAGCTGTGACGAGCGTTTTGAAAGACGACGGTTTTCTCGCCCTTTACAGCGAAAGGATATCCGCCGACAGGGAAGCCCGTGGCCTTTTTGAATTCATGGAAAAACTCGCCGTCGCCAGCTCCGCACTCCTGAAAGAGATAGAAACGAGCGAGCATCAGACCTTACCCCCGCCGCATTATAACGAGGCTTCGCTGGTTAAGACGCTCGAGGCCAAGGGCATAGGACGCCCCTCGACCTATGTTTCCATAATTGAAACGCTCCTCAGGAGAAAGTATGTCGTGCGCAACAAGAGGCAGCTGCTTTTACAGGACATAGGGGAAGTGGTGTCGGATGTGCTGGAAAAACATTTTCCTCTTATAACGGATTACGAATTCACTTCCAAACTTGAATCCATGCTGGATGATGTGGCGGACGCGAAGATCGGCGAGAAAGAGGTGCTGGAGAATTTCTACAAGGAATTTGAGGTACTGCTTGAAAAAGCCAAGACGGATATGGAGACGCTGAAAAAGGTGACGGACAGAAAATGCCCGTGGTGCGGGACAAACCTTGTAGAAAAATATTCGGCGAACGGTAAATTTCTTTATTGCGGCGCGGGTTACAAGGCCTGCGTTTACAGGGTTTATTTTACCGAAGACGGAGGAGAGCTCCTGCCCGAGAAGAAATTCTGTCCCAAATGCGCCAAGACCATGGTTTTGCGCGTCGCCCGCCGCGGCCCCTTTTACGCATGCAGCGGTTTTCCTTCCTGTAAGAGCATAATACCTTACGGGGAAGAGAAAAAACACGCGGAAAGCGAGCCGAATGAAAGCGACTGAAAGCTTCATCTTTTTAAAGGAATTCGAGTCATATCTTGAGTCGGAAAGAAATTATTCGCCCAACACCATCAGGGCTTACAGAAAAGACATCGGAGGTTTCCTTGATTACGCGCGCGAGAAGAAGCTTGATATAGCGTCCCTTGAAAGAAGGCAGATAAGGGCTTTTATAACCCGCGCGAGAGAAGGCCTCTGCCCCGACGCCTGCCTCGCCGGTAGGCGGGGATGCAACATTTCGGCAGTGTCCATCGGCAGGATGCTATCGTCCATCAGATCTTTTTTCCGGTTTCTCATCACCGAGAGCGTTATGGAGGAGAATCCCTTTTTCGGCGTGTCTGTGCCGGGAAGGATCAAAAAGATACCGACGGTGCTGGAAGAGAATGAAATGAACGCGCTGCTGGATGCGCCGGATGTGAATTCACCGAGAGGCATCAGGGACAGGGCGATACTTGAACTGCTCTATTCAACCGGAATGCGCGTGGGTGAGCTGACGGCTCTCAAGATATCAGATATTGATGTGTGGAGTTCCACCGCGAAGGTGACGGGCAAGGGCAGCCGCCAGAGATTCTGCTACATAAACGACAGCGCTGTTGAGGCCGTAGAACGCTATCTTGAAAGAAGGCCGCCCAAACCGGAAGCGCTTTTTCTCAACAAAAACGGCACGGGCCTGTCGGCGGTGTCTATCCGCAGCATACTCAACAAGCACATGAACAAGGCCGCGATCTTAAAGCATGTCAGCCCCCACAGCATCAGGCACAGCTTCGCCACGATAATGCTCTCGCGGGGCTGCGATCTGCGCTCAATACAGGAGTTTCTCGGACACAAGGATATTTCAACGACGCAGATATACACGCACATCTCAGCCAAAAGGTTAAAGGACGTATATGACAGAACCCACCCCAGAGCTAAATAAAACGCCGGTCAGATATTTTATCGCCGTGAAACTGAGCGATGAGGCGAAGAAAGAGATCAGAAATGTTTTCGGTCAGGTGTCCGCAAATATCAACGGAAGGATCGTGAAGGACGATGGCTTGCATCTCACATTGAAATTCCTCGGCGAACTGAGCGAAGAAAAGATAGAAACCGCAAAGAAGATAATCAGCGGAGCCTGCTCGGAATTCCCTCTCTTTCAGGTCTCGCTTGGGAAAACGGGTTCTTTCCCGGCCAAAAAACCTAAAGTGTTGTGGGCGGGCGTGAGAAAAGGCAGGGACGAGCTCGCCGCCATAAGCAAGTTTGTATCAGGGCGCGCGAAGGATTCTCTCGGCATCCCGAAAGACAGCAAGGAATTTATACCGCACATAACTCTCTGCCGCCTCAGCGGCAAGAACGTGCCCGAAGACTTTTACTCGCTGAGATTCATCGCCTCTTTCAGGGCGGCGAAACTCTTTCTTATAAGGAGCGAACTTCATCTTTCCGGCGCGGTTTACCGGGATGTTTTTTCCGCCGAATTCAAAACGAATAATAGCTGATTCTCTATACAGACGGGGACAGTCCCTCTGAAATTTTGCTATACAGCACCCTTGATATTTCGAAGCCGGGCTTTGAGATTTCAATGAAGCCGCGCAAAAGCTATTCGCCCTGAAGCGCGCAGTCACTCATCGGAGGTAAATTGACGGGTAAGGCCTAAATATGATAGTCTTAATCCCTGAATTTGAAGAAATAGGAGGTTTTCATGGAACTTTTGATTAAAAATGCTCAGCTTAGAAAACGGAAAGGCCTTGTGGACATTGCCGTTGATAAGGGAAAAATCGTTAAAATCGCCAAAGGCATCAAAGCCAAAGCCGCCAAAGTCATAGACGCGCTCGGAAATCTTGTGACGGAACCCTTCTGCAACGCTCATCTTCATCTTTGCAAAGTCTGGACTCTGCAGATGATGGACGAAAAAGCCCTGAAAGATTATCACGGCTCCGATATGGGAAAAGCCATGTCGGCGATTGAGCTTGCCGCCAGGGTCAAGGAAAACTACGACGAGAAATGGATAATAAAGAATGTCAGAAAAGCCGTGGAGATGGCCATGAAATACGGCAATCTTCACATAAGAGCTTTCGCGGATGTGGATTCCAAGGCAAAACTTGAGGGGGTGAAAGCTCTCATCAAAGCGAGAGAAGAGTACAAAGGCCTTGTGGACATACAGGTCGTAGCTTTCCCTCAGGACGGAGTTATAAGAGATCCCGGCGCGGAAGAGCTTGTCAAAAAAGCAATGGCACTCGGCGCTGATATCGTCGGCGGAATCCCGTGGATAGAATATACGGAAGCGGACGAACTCGCGCACATACAGAAGATGATGGCCATAGCGAGAAAATATAACAAGGATGTTTCAATGCTCGTGGACGACGCCGGGGATGCAACGCTCAAAACCCTTGAGATGTACGCCGTGGAGGCCATCAAGACCGGCTGGACGGGGCGCTGTCTTGCCCAGCACGCGAGGGCGATGTGTCTGTACCCGAAACCTTATTTTCAGAAAGTCGTGGCGCTGCTAAAAAAAGCGAAGCTTGGTATTGTGACGGATCCTCACACGGGGCCGCTGCACGCGCGGGTGGGCGAACTTCTTGAGGAAGGCGCTCTGGTGTGCATAGGCCAGGACGACATTTCCGACGCCTATTATCCTTACGGCAGGAACAACATGCTTGAAGTCGCGTTTATGGCGTCACACCTTTTGTGGATGACGGGCGCCGATGATATGGAAACGCTTTATGACATGATCACGGTCAACGGCGCGAAAGCCATGAATGTGAAGAATTACGGAATCAAAGAGGGCAATCCCGCCAGCTTCCTCGTTCTCGGCGTTGACAGCGTCCTTGAAGCTTTCCGCGGTCAGGAAGCTCCCGCCTGCGTGATAAACGGCGGCAAGGTCATAGCCGAAACGAAAAGCGTTACCAAAATATACGGGGTCAGGTCTTGACATGTGACAAATTTGCGAGAATGTCAGATTTCGATTCCAAACAAATTTATTAGAAGATATGAGGTTGTCAGGACTGAAAGTTGCGATGTCACATGTCAAGACCTGACCCCATTAGGGAGGATGAAGTGAGTTTGAAATATGTGGGTAAGAATATCACAAGGTCCGACGCGGTTAAGAAGATCACGGGAAAGTCTGTTTTTCTTGATGATATAAAACTGCCGGGAATGCTTTATACAGCGATCCTTACTCCGCCCACGGCGCACGCTAAGATCGTGTCCATAGACACATCCGCGGCCGAAAAAGAACCCGGCGTCATAAAAGTCGTCACCGGCAAGAGCATAGATTTTCTTTTCGGTGATAACGTGAAGGACAGAGTGCCTATGGCGGTGGACAGGGTGCGCTATATAGGCGAGCCCGTAGCGGCTGTCATAGCCGAGAATCCCCATCAGGCGAAAATGGCGCTCAAAAAAATAGAGGTGAAGTACAAAGCTCTTCCCGTCTACATTGACGCCAGAGAAGCTCTGAAAAAGAAAGCCGCGCTCATCCATCCCGACAGCGGCGATTACTGGCATCTGCCGGGTATGGGGCCCGAGGCAAAAACCAACATAGCCGATCATTATCTTCTCAAAAAGGGCGATGTAAAAAAAGGTTTCGCCGAAGCCGATCTGGTTCTTGAGGGAGAATTCAACTATCCCTTCAGCTCTTCCGCGGCCATAGAGCCGCACGGCGCCATCGCCATACATCACGAGGACGGGGGCATAGAGATATGGTCGTCCTCAATATGTCCTTTCGTCATAAGGGAGGATATAGCCCACACATACAAACTGCCGGTCTCGTCCGTGCGGGTGCACATTCCCGAAGTCGGCGGCTGTTTCGGCTATAAATCCGATGTCACCGTCGAGCAGACAATAGCCTACATAGCGAGTTTTGTCCCCGGCCGTCCCGTTAAATGGGTGGCCAGCCGAAAAGAGGATTTTCTTTCAACGCTCCTCGGCCACGGCATAAGAACAAAATTCAAAGTCGGCGTGAAGAAGAACGGCAAACTCACGGCTCTTCAGACGACGATCCTTCATTCCACGGGCGCGTATGTGGACACGGGCCTCCATGTCATGAGAGGCTCCACCCACAACTCTACAGGCACTTACGAATTCCCGAACTGTTACCTTGACGGTTATTCGGTCTACACCAACACGCCTCCCGTCGGAGCTTACAGGGGATACGGCCATCAGGAATCGCAGCTGGGCATGGAGAGGATGATGGATATTATAGCCCGAAAACTCGGCATGGATGCTTTCAAGCTCAGGGAGATCAATTATCTTGGGCCGGGAAAAATGACTTCTATAGGCGAGAGGCTGTGGGAGAGCAACGGCAATGTGAAAAAATGCGCCGATATTGTACGGAAAAAGATTTTTACGGGGAAAAAGAAAAAAGAAGATGCTGATTATTACTACGGCCGCGGTTTCGCGGCGGTCATGAAATCGCCCAAAGGCGCGCCTTTTTCTTCAAAGAGCTGTTATCTGAAATTCAACGTTGACGGAAGTGTTTCAATAAACATGGGCGGCGCCGAAGTCGGACAGGGGCTGAGAAATGTAGTGAGGCTCGTGGCGGCGGAAGCGCTGAAGATAGATCCTTCCCGCATAAGCGTTTACACGGAAATCGACACGCAGTTCTCGCCCTGGGAATGGCAGACGATAGGCTCCATGTTCACGATGCAGGGCGGACGCGCGGTTGTTCGGGCTGCTGAAAAAGCCATACATCAGCTGAAAAAAACGGCGATGATGGCTCTCAAGTGCGATTACGATATGCTGGAATACGACGGGGATTATATTTTCCTGTCCTCCGATCCGGGCGTTAGAGTGTCCGTCCCGTCACTGGCGCAGGGTTATATGACCGAAGACGGGATAACCGTAGGCGAAGTCGTTCACACGACTTCCGACGCGAGGCTCCCCAGATACTCCAACCCTGATGCCAACGGACAGGGTTCCTTCGGGGTGACATACACCTTCGGCGCCCAGGCCTGCGAGATAAGGATAGAGAAAAAAACAGGTAAGATCATCGTGGACCATTTCGCGTCGTCCTTTGACGTCGGGCAGGTGATAAATCCCGTGCAGATAAGAGGCCAGGTCGTGGGCGGCGTCGTGATGGCGCTGGGTTCCACTCTTTACGAAGAGACAAAATTCGATGCCGACGGAGTGTGCCCCAACCCGCAATTCTCAAAATACAGATTCCCGACGATAAATGACGCTCCGGCGAAGCAGACGGTTGAGTTCGTGGAAACGCCCGGCAAGATCGGGCCTTTCGGCGCGCGTGGAATAGGAGAGCACCCTGTTATAGGCGTGGCTCCGGCGGTGCTGAACGCCGTTTATGACGCTACGGGAATAGATTTTTACGAGATACCGCTGTCGCCGGAGAAGGTGAAAGCGGCGATAGACGCGAAGGGAGATAATCGATGTCCGAAAAAATAACATTCAAAGTAAACGGCAGAGAAAGAACTGTTGAGCTGGAAGGCTGGGAGAGAGGCCTTGATGTGCTGAGGGAAAACCTCGGCCTGACCGGGTCCAAGAGGGGCTGTGACGACGCCACCTGCGGAGCCTGCACCGTTGTGGTCAACGGCGAAGCGAAAAAAAGCTGCGTGATGCTCGCCAAAAAACTTGACGGCGCCGATATCCTCACGATAGAGGGTATTTCCAAAGGGAAAAAACTGCATCCCATACAGGACGCCCTGATAGAATCCGGCGCCGTGCAGTGCGGTTACTGCACCCCGGGAATAGTGATGGAGCTCTACGCGCTCTTTAACAAAAATCTTGCCGCGTCAAAAAAAGAAGTAAAAGACGCTCTCGCAAAGCATCTGTGCCGCTGCACCGGTTACGAGGCGATTTTTGAAGGCGCGCTCCTGGCCCAGGCAAAACTCAAAAAGAAGACTTGAACTTTATAAAATTACAGATTCTTGCCTGCGCGTTGCTTCTGTCAGCCTGCGCGGGCGTCCAGAAATCCACAAAGGCTGTCGGGATACGCGGTTTCGCCATAGATGAATCTAAATTTTCTTATGTTAACTGGAAAGTTTCCCACGAGAAAAAAACCGTGTTCATAAGCGCCGTTTATGACGGTGACACCATAGTCGCGGGAGATGAGGCCGCGGATGAGGCGGGAGAAGACTCTCCCGGAGACAAAGAAGTCATAAGATTTCTCGGAGTGAACACGCCCGAAATAGCTCATCCGGAGCAGGGTTTTGATACCGATGAACCCGGCGCCGCGGCTGCCACCGAATTCACAAAGAAGGCCGTGCTCGCGAAAAAAGTCATTCTTGTCATCGATCCCGATAACAGGGAAGGTGTTTTCGGGAGAACCCTGGCACTGATCTTTTATAAAGATGCCAGCGGCGATATGAGGTGCCTCAACTGGGAGCTGCTCAAACGGGGCCTGGCGAAGGAAAATCTCTGGGCGAACGATATGCTGTGCAGCAAGGTAGAGTGGCGGAATATGGCGAAACTTTCGGGGCTGCTGACCCCCGCTGCTTTTATCGGCATGGGGCGTCAGTCCCTCAAGGAAAGATTCGTTTATGACGCTCTTGAATTTTACAAACGCGGCGTAAACAAGTTCCCGTCCCACGCGGATCTGAGAAAGGATCTTGCCACACTTTACGGCTCACTCGCGCGGGTGGAGAAGGATGCGGCCAAAAAAAAGGAATACCGCGACGGAGCTTTTTTCCACTGGAAGAAACTGAAAGGCACAAAATACGACGGCCTTGCCATGCGCCACATACAGCAGATGCTGATCACTCCCTGATATCACTCTTTTACCGTAAGCAATCGCCGTATTACCCTGTAACAGAAGTTCGTAATGTGTCCGTAATGCGGGCAGTCCCCCTTTATTTTTCCGGAGGCAGGGGAGCTTTTTTTATCTTTAATCTGAAGCGGCAGTCAAGGCAGCGCTTTGCTTCGGCGACAGCCGTGTCGTCGTTAAAGCACAATTCCACCTGCGAAAAATTGTTAAGTCTTTTTTCCACGGGCAGCGTTTGTGAAGATGTCCTTTCCCTGAAGGCAAAGCGTTCTTCTTTCTGAAAAGCGCTTTCTTCGGTTTCGGGTTTTGCAAGTAGATAGTCTATTTGTCCATCACCGCCCATGAATTTGTCCATTTCCGAGGCCGCGTGCCGTCCCGCCTGTATGGCGTCTATGACGGTGGCCGGACCGCTTACGGCATCTCCTCCGGCGAAAACGCCCTCTATCCCGCAGGAAAGGGTTTTAGTATCGGCCTCAATAAGGCCTTTTTTGTTGAGCGTCACTTCAAGCGTTTCAGGCAAATCCGTTTTTTGGCCTATCGCGAACACAAAGGTGTCGGTTTTTGTTGTAAATTCACTTCCTTCCACGGGAACAGGCCTTTTCCTGCCGCTTTCGTCAGGGTCCCCGAGAGCCATTTTGACGCATTTAATTGTTAATTTGTCGTCCGAACGTGTTATGGCCAGGGGATTTGTCAGGAAATTTATTTTTATACCTTCCTTCAGCGCTTCTTCTATTTCTTCTTTTGCCGCCGGCATTTCCTCCCGTCCCCGGCGATAAAGTATTGTCACTTCTTCGGCGCCCGTTCTGAGAACGCAGCGCGCCGAATCTATAGCGACATTGCCGCCCCCGGTAATGGTTACGGATTTTCCGTAATTTGTTTTCTCGCCGGTGTTAATTGCCCCGAGCAGGGATATTCCGTCCGTTACGCCCTCAGGAAGGTCACTGCCCTGAATGGGCATTTTTGTTCCCTTGCCTGTTCCGGGGGCAAGGAACACGGAGTTGAACCCGCTGCTTAAAAGTTCTTTTGCGGAGGTTATTTCGGTGTTGCACTTTATTTGAACGCCTATTTTTTTTATTTCCCTTATTTCACCGCCCAGAATTGCAGAGGGCAGCCGGTATTCGGGTATTCCTGTTCTCATCATGCCGCCGGGGTGAGCTGATTTCTCAAATACGGTAACGCTGTGTCCCTTAAGGCGCAGGAACCACGCCGCCGAAAGGCCGGCCGGCCCGGAACCAACAATTGCCGCCTTTCTCCCCGTGTCGGGAGAGATATTTAGTTTTTTACGCCATGAACCGTTGTCTTTTTCGGCGACGAATTTTTTTAATTCCCTTATGGAGATAGGGCTGTTGATTTCGCCGCGCCTGCATTTTTCTTCGCAGGGATGAGTGCAAACGCATCCGAGAGTGTGCGGGAAAGGCACTTTTTCTCTTATCAAATCAAGCGCTTCCCTGAAGTTTTTGCCAGCTATGAGTTTTACATAACGCGACACTTCTATTCCGGCCGGACATGAGCCGGTGCAGGGAAGCAGTGTTTTTTCGCGGTCTTTCTCGTCGTAATGTATTTTATCCCGTAAGGCGCCCGTCGGACAAACTTCAACGCATGCCAGGCAGAATCTGCAATCGGAATCCATGAGGCCTTTTCCTGACGATGTGTTCACGCAGGTGTTTATTCCGCGTCCCATCATGCCTATGACAGACGCCTTTCTGATTTCCCTGCACATTTCGACGCATTTGCCGCAGAGTATGCATTTGTTCATATCTCTTGTGAAGAGAGGATCATCCGTGGCGGACGGGCGGCGGGTTTTTTCAAAATTAAATCCGGGAAGAAGACAGGTTTCCCCTATCATGTCCGCAACTTTTTTCAGAGCGGTGTTTTCGTCAGGCTGGCCGTCAAATTCGCTCTGTATCAGCCACATGTTGTTTTGACGGAGTTTTTTCAGGCGGGGAGAATTTGTGATTACGGTCATACCTTCCGCGGCGAGAGTGGAACAGGACGCGGGGTTTCCCTTTAACCCGTCTATTTCAACAACGCAAAGCCGGCATGCGGCTTTGGGCTTCATCTCCGGATGATAGCACAAATTAGGTATGTATATCCCCGCGCCCAGAGCTGCCTCAAGAACGCTGGATCCTTTTTTGGCGCGCACCTTTTTTCCGTCTATGGATAGAGTTGTCATTTTATGGCTTTAAAATCGCAGGCCGCGAAACAGGCCATGCATTTTATACATTTCTCTTTATTTATTTCGGCGGTTCTGCCTTTTTCCCATTCTATCGCGCCTACGGGACACGACGTGCTGCATTTTCCGCACTTCACGCATTTTTCCTCAATAACTTCGAATTTTACAAGCTCCACACAAGTGTTGGCGTCGCACACACGGTTGTTTATATGTTCCTCATATTCCCGGCGGAAATATTTCAACGTTGTGAGCACGGGATTCGGCGCGGTGTTACCGAGACCGCACAGGGCCGTTGATTTTATTGTTTCGCACATCTCCTTGAGAAAATCAAGATCTCTTGTTTCTCCCCTGCCTTTTGTTATTTTATCAAGCACTTCATACATTCTTTTCAAACCTATTCTGCAGGGCACGCACTTTCCGCAGGATTCGGCGACAGTGAAACCGAGAAAGAATTTCGCGATGTCAACCATGCACGTTTTTTCATCCATCACAATAAAGCCCCCGCTTCCCATTATTGCCCCCGTTTTGGCAAGAGCCTTATAATCTATGGGGGTGCTTAGAAGCGTTTCGGGGAGACAACCGCCTGAAGGGCCGCCTATCTGCACGGCCTTCAGTTTGCTTCTTTTGCTCTTGAGCCCGCCTCCGGGGCCGTAGATAAGATTTTTTATCGTTGTGCCCATCGGGATTTCAACGAGCCCCGTGTTTCTCACTTTGCCGGCCAGCGCGAACACTTTCGTTCCCTTGCTTTCGGCGGAGCCGATGGCGCTGAACCAGTCCGCGCCGTTGTTTATTATGTGAGGGATATTGGCGAGAGTTTCAACGTTATTTATGACGGTGGGTTTACCCCACAGGCCTTTTTGAGCCGGGAAGGGCGGCCTGGGTTTGGGTGTCCCGCGTTTTCCTTCAATTGACGCCAGAAGCGCGGTTTCCTCGCCGCAGACAAAAGCTCCGGCGCCTTTTTTTATTGACAGCTTGAACGAAAAATCGCTTTTCAGAATATTGTTTCCGAGAAATCCTCTTTCTTCCGCCTGTTTCAGGGCTTTGTTCAATCTCTCTATGGCCAGCGGGTATTCTGCGCGGCAGTAGATATATCCTTCGTTCGCTCCTATCGCATACCCGGCGATTATCATGCCTTCAATAACCGATTGCGGGTCGCCTTCAAGGATGCTTCTGTCCATAAAAGCCCCGGGATCTCCCTCATCGGCGTTGCACACCATGTATTTAACGCCGCTCTTTTCTTTATGGCAGAATTCCCATTTTAATCCGGTGCTGAAGCCCGCGCCGCCCCGGCCCCGAAGGCCGGATTTTTTTATTTCGTCTATGATTTTTTCAGGAGGCAGGGGGATGGCTTTTTTCAGCGCCTCAAAACCTCCCGTGCCGATGTATTCGTCAATGTTCTCGGGATCGATCTCGCCGCAGTTTTTCAGAACGACTCTTGTCTGGTTAGCGAAAAATTCCTCGTAGCTTTTTCCCGCCGTTAGAGCGGCAGCGGGCGTGTTTTTTACAAGGTGACTTTCCGTTATTTTTTTTACATCCGCCGGTTTTACATGTTCGTAAGTGACGCGTTTGCCGTCGGTGATTATATCCACCAGCACATCGCGGAAAAGCCCCCTGTCTCCCGTTTTTACCAAATTAAATTTGCCGCGGAGATTCAGGCGTTTCAGCTCTGATTTAAAAATTTCTATAACTTCCCCGGCTCCCGCCGATAAACCGCTTGTGCCGGCACAGACGAGTATCCTGTTTTTCATCCCGTTTTTTTCCTGTACCCGTCCAGAATCTCATCAACTTTCTGTATTGTGCAGTTGCCGTAAAAATCGTTGTCTATCATTATGGCCGGCGCCATTCCGCAGCAGCCCAGGCACGCAACCCGTTCGGGAGAAAACAATCCGTCGGTGGTGGTTCCGTTTTCTTTTACTTTCAGCGTAGTCAGAATATAATTGAGAATCTGTTTCCCGCCCATGACGTGGCAGGCTGTTCCCTGACAGACCTTTATTGTGTGTTTTCCCGGCGGTTCGGTGCGGAATTGCGCGTAAAAAGTTATCACCTCGTATATTTCTACGCTGGGGATATCTAGCTTTTCGGCGATAAGTTTTACGGCGTCTGCACGGATATAGCCATATTCTGTCTGCATATCCTGAAGAAGTGGAATGAGCGCGCCTTTTTCGGCAGCGTGTTTTTTTATTATTTTTTCCGCTTTCTCTATATCAATATTCATTTTTTTTCTTCAAAATCCCCTATTATTACGGGAGCAGAGAATGTTTTGCACTTCGTCATATTGCTCCCGACGAATAAGTATGCCGACATCTGTAAAACATTACCCGCTCCCCTTAGCAAGTTCAGGGAATAGTTTATAAATTTAATTTGCTAAAAGCAATTGGAAATTATACAATTTTCCCAGTGGAAGGTTTCTTCACCTGCCTGAAAAAAAGGGAGAAAGTATGAAGCGTCTGCGCAAAAAATGAAAAACAAGGAAGAAAAGAAAATATGCGTCCACATAGTCACGACCCTCGAGCTGGGCGGCGCGCAGCAGAACACGCTTTTCACCGTCGCGAACATGAGCGCTTTTCGCGGCGTTCTGATAGCCGGCCGCGAGGGCATGACAGAACCCGGGGGAATTGAGGTTTACCGGATAGGCTCTCTTGTCAGGGAAATAAATCCATTTAAGGATATCGCCGCCTTTTTTTCGCTTTACCGCATCTTAAGGAAGTTGAAACCTCATATAGTCCACACTCATTCATCCAAGGCGGGTATCCTCGGGCGCTGGGCGGCTTTTTTCGCGCGTGTTCCCGTTATCATCCACACCTTTCACGGCTTCGGTTTTAACGACAGGCAGAAACCACGTGTGAGAAAAACCTATATTCGGGCGGAAAAGATGACAGCTAAAATATCCACCGCTCTTTTCGCCGTGTCAAAAAACAACCTTGAAAAAGCCGTTTCTCTGGGCATTTGCCCGGTGGAGAAGATATCGGTGGTTCATTCGGGGATAGACATGAAGGCATGGGAAGGGAATATTCCGCGCGCTGACGCGAAAAAAAGTTTCGGCATAGCGAAGGATGTTCCCGTCGTGGGAATGGCCGCCTGCTTTAAGGAGCAGAAGGCGCCGCTGGATTTTATAGAGGCTGCCGAGCGCGTAAAAAAGCTCAATCCCCGGACGAAATTCATTATTGTCGGCGACGGTATTCTCCGTGAGGAAATAGAAAAAAGCATTTACAGGCATCGTCTGGGCGATGATGTGATACTCGCCGGCTGGCGGACGGACATGGAAAAAGTCCTCCCCGCTTTTGACGTGAATGTCCTGACCTCGCTCTGGGAAGGCCTTCCGAGGGTGTCTCTTGAGGCGGGGGCCTGCCTGATACCGCAGGTGCTCAGCGATGTTGACGGCGTTTCCGAGATAATAGAAGACGGCGTCACGGGTTATCTTGTCGCGCCGCATGATATTGAAACATTTGTCGAGCGTATAGATTTTCTTATAAAAAACCCCGATCAGGGCAGGGTGCTCGCCCATAGACTCAGGAAAAAGCTCACGGGGGATTTTGACATCAGGGCAATGGTGAGGCTCATAGAAGAGAAATACGCCGGAATCATGGGCTCCCGCAATTGATTTTTTTTTTGAGGGAACGGCAAATACATCGTAACCCCTTTTATTTGAAAAAGCAATTTTTTTCTTAAGCAAAGAACAAAGATCAACAGGCGGGATCATAGCAAT
>PHAM01000017.1 GCA_002841685.1 Elusimicrobia bacterium HGW-Elusimicrobia-2
GTACATACACAGCGTCAGTATAGCGTGGCTGGTCACGCCTCTTCTCGTCTTCACGCCACGGCGCACCTTCGGCTTCGGAACTGTGTTAATCAGCCAGCCCTGTTTCAATTCTCTGAAAGTTGTGTTCTCAATCAAACTTCTCTTATCGTATTTATCAATAATCTGCAATGGCCTGTTAATTGGAAGAGTCGTTAAAAACACTTTCTCTTTACCCGGCGCATACTCTTTGGCATCCCATTTTGTAACCATTACAACATTGATTTTGTTGCCTCTAAAATCTTTGCTGAATTTATCTTTTTGATTGTGTTTCTCGTCGCCATATTGGTCATAAGAGGTCAATCCTTTAATTCCTACGACACTCAAATTTTTATTCTCATCTCTATAAATTTTGTTCTCTATCTCTGTGTTTCTAAGCCCCCTTGCGTTAGCGGTTATTCTCATGTCTGTTTTTAACGGTACGATAAAATCAATTTTGAGTTTATGTTTTAGTTTCCATAAGATTACTCCGTCGATAAAACCTCTGTCTATCAGGAGTAATTTTATTTTATCTTTTCCTATATTTTTTTTCGCCTGTTCAATCAGCTTTAACACATGTTTTCTTGCGTCATCATTAATCTTCCTGACTTCCGCAAACCGTTAAAAACCGCCTAATTTCCTTCATAAAAATTGCAATTTGGGTGCTGCAAAGGTAATATTAGGGTATGTTTATTCGAAGGAATCGCAATCGCAGCGGGTCGGTCAGTGTACAAATTATCTCCAAAAAAAATAGAAGATACCGAGTAGAAACAGTTGGTAATTCGAAAAATCCTGAAGAAGTAGAAAGACTGGCAGTAGAAGCGAAAAATCGTATCAATTATCCATTAAACCAAACATCACTGTTCCCAAACCTGTCAAAAACGGATGCTGTTATCAAAAACTTTCTGAAAAACATGGCTAATCTGCAAGTTCATACTATTGGACCTGAGATTATCTTTGGCGCCCTGTTTGATAGAATTGGTTTTAACGTCATAAAAGAAAAGTTGTTTCGTCACATTGTCATCGCGCGATTAGCCTATCCGGTCAGCAAATTAAAAACGGTTGACTATTTGTATCGTTATCGTGGAATAAGGCTGAAAGTGGATAAAATATATCGGTTTCTTGATAAATTATGCGACAGTTACAAAGAAACTGTTGAACGGATAGCATATGATTACACAAAACAAACGTTAAAGAATATCTCAATAGTATTTTACGATATGACCACACTCTATTTTGAAACTGACGACGAAGATGATTTAAGGAATATAGGATTCTCCAAGGACGGAAAATTCCAAAACCCACAAATCATGTTAGGTTTATTGGTCGGACAGCATGGCTACCCCATCGGTTATGACATTTTCGAAGGTAACACATTTGGCAAAATCTCACAAATCAAAAATATCAATTCATTATCGGGGCAAGAATCAAAAATGAAAGCCATAAAAAGAAAGAAGCAATATTAAAAAAGGCCAAAGGCCTGAGCGACGGCCAAAGTTTCTCGTTGAAGAAATCGGATGGAACGAGATTGATTATTACCTATTCAGAAAAACGTCGTACCAAAGATTTTTACAATAGAAAAAAGGGTTTACAAAAACTGCGCCAAAAAGTAAAAACAGGCAAATTAACTAAAGCAAGCATAAACAACCGCGGGTATAATAAATTCCTTGTTCTCAAGGGCAAAGTTGAAATTGAGATAGATGAAAATAAAATCCAGGAAGACCAAGTATGGGATGGCCTAAAAGGATACATTACTAATACGCGGCTACCTGCTAAGAAAATAGTAGACAATTACCGCCACCTCTGGCAGATAGAAAAAGCTTTCCGTATATCAAAAACCGATCTTAGAATCCGGCCTATTTACCATTACCGAAAAAAACGCATTGAAGCTCATATTTGCATTGCATTTGCAGCTTATACTATTTACAAAGAATTGGAGCGGCTCCTCTATAAACACAAGGCCGGTTTTAGCTCCAAACGAGTCGCTGAATTGTCACACACCATGTACGAGTTTGAATATATGCTTCCACATTCAAAGAAGAAAGAAAAGACAATTTTAAAAATGAACGATGAGCAGCAATTGCTTTACAATATCATTTGTAAATAATTGGGTGCTGCATTGCGGAAGTCAGGAGGGGCCTTCTTTTTGGCGACATCCCACACGATGTCAATATTTACCCCAAAATAAAAATGAATGATTTTATCTCTCATCCCCGCGATGTTTTTCCAGGCGACATCGGGTTCAGCTTTTCTTAAATCATTTGATATGTTTTTGACGGCTTCGCCAAGAATTCCGATATTATAAATCACGGCATCCTGACTTTTTTTATCCTTGATGAATTTCTTGTAACTTGACTTTTTAACATAATCCGAGATACTATTCAAAGCATTTTCCATGTCATACAAATATTCTAAATTGCCGCGTTTATGCATAGATTAAATTTCTTTTGATATCCTCTGCCACTTTTTTCACTCGGATATTCTTCACCCCTTCCGAAGTCAGCACATCCACTTTTCTATCAAATAATTTTTCCAGATAGTCGATCAAACCTATCAAATTATCAAAACTCGGTTTGTTGAATTCAACGACAAAGTCAATATCGCTGCTGACTTTCTGCCTGTTTTGAACAAATGAACCGAAAAGACCGATTTTTTTAACGGTGTATTTCTTTAAAACTTCCCTGTTTTCCTTGAGTTCTCTGATTACTTTTTTCTGTGTAAGATTTTTTTTTCATATTCATCTTCGCTCCAATCGTTTGATGTTACAACATTTACTGAAATTTTACCATAAGAGCGCTGGTAAAACCGCGATTATTTGACGCCGCTTTTGAAATTGAATCGCACCGAGCCGGGAACACTCTCGTCGCTGTCGTATGAGTCAAATAAAGTTTTAAGAAGTTTCCGGTCAGGCGGGATATAGCTCAGGTCAATGCCGAAATTGCTTATGCCCAGATCGTGCAGTTTTCTCCTTGAAGAAAAAAGGCAGACAGGTTTCGCGGCGATCAGAAGTGTGAGTTTTGACTCGGCGACGGGATAAAAAGAGTTCTCGTCCTTTGATTTTTTATCACCCCTGTCGTTCTCCAGCAGGAGATCGCCGCCGATGTATCCGGGCGTGAGTATCCTCGAGCGAGCCACAGGCGGATGGCCGTAGAGATATATGAGCATGCGCGCGGCGTCCACGGGTCCGGTCAGGTCCCTGATATTCAGAAAATCGTCCTCCCATGAGATGTTGAAGGAGTTTATGTCTCTGTCGTCGAGAAAGGCCGCGGCGTAGGCGTTCCAGGCATAGAGGAACTGGCCCGCGGAAAGCGAGCATCCTTTTTCTTTGAAAAATCCTATGTGTGAGATATTGTTCAGCGTCCAGTTTTTCACGCCGGCGTTTATCAATTTTTCCAGATGATTTCTGAAGAGCTGTGTTTCCCTCTGCCCTATAAAAGGCGGCAGCTCCATCACCGTCTCATTACCCAGCCTATCGATTATATCGCCGGATTGATGTATGTTTTCCTGGGTCAGCGAAAAAACAGCGCGGCTTTTTCTGCCGCCGAGCGAATCCGCCCATTTGACGTCTGAAAACCTCAGCCACAGCGTGTCCGCCCCGGGCGATGATTTTTTCCCGCTGTTCCATTTGTTTGATATGAGCGATGTGTAGTCCTGACTCACCTGATAGACACGGACGACTTTGCCCCTGTTTTTCAGGGTATAGCTCTTATACATGGCGTCCACTTCTTTCTCTATATCTTTCTGATCCGTCAGGGCTTCGGCTGTCCTGAAGACGGGGTCGCCTTTTGAGAAGTCATCCGCGTTATCAATGGCAAAAGTGTATCTGTCAGCGTCTAAAGTGAAGACCTTCACCTTAAAGGCCCTGGTAATGTCTCCGGCGGGATTGGAGATGCGCAGGCGGTCACCCGCGATTATTCCGGACACGCCTTCAAAAAGCTTTATCGTCACGCTGTCCGCGGAGCTTTCCCCGACTTCACCTATGCGGTTTCCGAGGCACTGCGCCTTTTCCGGCTCAAATATATTTTCGTCACGGCCAGAAAAAAGGCAGGAGGTCTTTTCGCGGGCGTAATCCGCTGAAAGAATGCCGCGCGCCTCGTCCAGCGCTTCCGGAAAATCCCCCTCGGCGGCGTCTATCAGCATACGGTAGGCCTTCACCGTCCTGTAAACATATTCAGCGCTCCTCATGCGGCCTTCAATTTTTAACGACGCTATCTTTATTTTTTTCAATTCCCTGATATCTTCGGCCAGCTGCATATCGCGCGGCGATAAGAGATAGCCCTTCCTCTTTCCCTGACGCCATATCCTCCGGCAGGGCTGGGTGCAGAGACCCCGGTTGCCGCTGTGTCCGCCTATGAAACTTGAGAAAAGGCATTGCCCCGAGAGGGAGAAACAAAGAGCGCCGTGGCAGAAGACTTCCAGCTCCGCGGGAGAGCCCTTGGCGATTATCTTCAATTCGGGATATGAGAGCTCCCGCGCGAGGATCACCCGCTTGAAACCGGCTTCCGCGAGGATGTCAACGCCCATCCTGTTGTGGACGGCAAGCTGCGTGCTGGCGTGCATCTCTATATCCTCAAAATGTTTGGATATGATCTCGGCAAGCCCCAGATCCTGTATTATAAAGGCGTCCGCGCCGAGTTTCTTTATCCCCGCGACGAGTTTAACGGCGCCGTGTATCTCGGCGTGCTTGATGAGGGTGTTCATCGCCACAAAAACTTTGATGCCCTTACCGTGAGCGTAATCCATGAGCACCGCCAGATCGTAGAAAGTGATGCTCTTGGCGGACATCCGTGCGTTGAAGCCGGGAGCGCCTATGTAAACGGCGTCTGCGCCCCCGCGCACTGCGGCGACGAGAGCGTCCTTAGACCCCGCCGGAGCTAATAATTGGAATAATTGGGGGTCAGGTCTTGACATGAGACATCCGGCTCTGGTTAGACAAGATTTTTTTTGATTTGCTTCGTAATAAATTTCACGGCTTCAGAACGCTTCAGCGTTTTAACGATTTTGCCTTTTTCAAAGTAAACGGCCTTTTGCCCGGCGAAAGCGATACCCAGATCGGCGTTCCTGGCCTCGCCCGGGCCGTTCACCTCACAGCCCATGACGGCCACATTAAGTGTCTTTGCTGCGGCTGTGTCCGCGTCCGGAAAGCCTTTCATGATATCGTCCAGAATGGTTCTCAGATCGACCCCGCATCTCCCGCAGGTCGGACAAGCCATGAAATTGATTTTCCTTTTAATTAAACCTATATCGGATAAAATTGAATAAGCTACTTTAACTTCTTCCACCGGGTCGGAAAGCAGCGAAACCCTTATCGTGTCGCCTATTCCCTCCCTCAGAAGTATGCCCAGAGCCATGGCGCTTTTGATGATGCCGGAGCTTTTGGGGCCGGTCGCGGTCACGCCCATGTGGAGCGGATATGCGAGCCTGTCCAGAATGCGGTTGACCTCGATCGTCGTTTCAACATCTTCGGCTTTCGCGGATACGACAATATTGTAAAAACCGGCTTTTTCAAGGACGGAGACCTCCTTTTTCACGGCCGCGGCCAGTTTACGGGCTTTCACCTTCGGAGAGTCGCCTTTGTTGAGCGTTTTCACGGAACCGCTGTTGGCGCCCACCCTTATGGGAATGCCTCGTTCTCGGCAGACGGCGGCCACTTCCCGCGCTTTTTGGACCGAACCTATGTTTGATGGGTTTATCCTGATCTTGTCTATTCCCGATGCCGCCGCTGTGACGGCGAGTTTCCAGTCAAAATGAATGTCGGCCACGAGGGGGACTTTGACTTTTTTCCTCAATCCGCCCAGATGTGAAGCCTCAAAAGCGTTGGGCACGGCTATCCTCACAATCCGGCAGCCGGACTCCGCCATTGAATTGATCCACGAGGCCGTTTTCCCGTCAGAGGGCGCCGTTTTAACCATCCCCTGCACGACGACGGGCTTTCCCCCGCCCATGCTGACATCACCAACTTTAACCGTTTTTTTCATTAAATTAACCGGCGGCTATTTTCCGGCCGCCGACTTATGCGTTAACGGCAGAACACCGGCCAGCTCGCCGATAACATTAACCAGTTCGCTGTTTTCCGGCACCACAATTTTGGCATTGTCTTTCAAAGATGTCTCAACGGTCTGTAATTTTCTCAAAAGCTGGGCGTTCCCCACAAAATATTTATTCGCCGCTTCATTGACAAGCTGTATCGCCTCGGCTTCGCCCTGCGCATGCAGAATTCTTGACTGCTTTACGCCCTCGGCTTCTTTGATCTTTGATCGTTTTACACCGTCGGCGACGGTTTCGGCGGCCGTGGCGTAATCTATGGCGGCTATCTTCTCGTTTTCCGCTTTTACAACCTTATTCATTGTCTCCTGCACATCTTTCGGGGGGTCTATTTCTTTTAATTCCGTTCTGACAATTTCAATTCCCCAGCTGCCTGTCTCTTCACGCAGCGTATTGTGCAGTTCGGAATTAATTTTTCCCCTCTCGCTATTCGCGGATTTCAAAGTTAATGTTCCTATTATGTTTCTCAAAGTCGTTCTGGCCAAGTTTACAATCTGCCACTGATAATCATTGACATTATACTGTGAGTTTTTGACATCCACCTCGCTATCTTTGACTTTGAAATAGACCTGCGCGTCAACTCTGGCATTGAGATTATCGTTAGTGATGATCTCCTGCGGCTCAGCGTCAATCATCTGCTCCGTGATATTTATCTTGACCATAGAATCAATCACCGGTATGATCCAGTGAAACCCGGGATTGCAAAAACGGTTATATTTTCCCAGTCGTTCAATAAGACCCCGTTGTGTAGGTCTGATAATCCTTATGCCCCACAAAAAAATAAAAACAGCGCCTGCCAAATAAAAGTAATTCATAACCGCCCTCCCTTACTTTTCAACTAACCGCCTGAACAAAGAACTCTGAAAAAATCTTTAATTGCCGTTAAAGCCAAACTGACCGCAGGCAATAATACTTTTCCGCGGGAATAAATTATTTTCCTTCTTCAAGCACCGCCTGAGCCGCCGCAAGACGCGCCAGCGGCACCCTGTAGGGCGAACATGAAACATAATTCATGCCTACCCTGTGACAGAACTTGACTGAATCCGGATCTCCGCCGTGCTCGCCGCAGATGCCTATTTCAAGCTTGGGATTTGAAGCTCTTCCCATGTCAACGGCTATCTTTATTATACGCCCCACGCCGTCCTGATCAAGCGAGGCGAAGGGGTCTTTCGCGTAAATTTTTTTCTCAACATAATCGCCGAGAAATTTTCCCGCGTCGTCCCTTGAAAAACCGCATGTCATCTGTGTCAGATCGTTTGTTCCGAATGAAAAGAATTCCGCTTCTTTCGCGACATCGTCGGCGGTGAGGGCGGCCCGCGGCACCTCTATCATCGTGCCTATCATGTAATGAAGCTTAACACCCTGTTCCTTTATCACTTCGTCGGCAATCTTTTTTATTTCGTCTCTCTGATTCACATATTCCTTCACATGCCCGATAAGCGGCACCATTATTTCCGGAATAACTTTTATCCCTTTTTTCTGCGTAATACACGCGGCCTCAATTATCGCCCGCGCCTGCATCCGGGTTATTTCCGGATAGATGATTCCGAGACGGCATCCCCTGTGCCCGAGCATGGGATTAAACTCGTGGAGCGAATCCACTTTGCTCTTTACGACATCAACCGAAATGCCCATCACATCGGCCATCTCTTTCTGGTCTTTGTCCTCATGCGGAAGGAACTCGTGAAGAGGCGGATCCAGAAGCCTGATAATAACAGGCAGTCCGTTCATCACCTCAAAAATGCCCTCAAAATCAGATCTCTGCATCGGAAGGAGCTTCGCGAGCGCTTTTTCTCTACCCTTCACATCGTCGGCAAGAATCATTTCCCTCACCGCAAGAATACGGTCTCCGCCGAAAAACATGTGCTCCGTGCGGGTAAGGCCTATCCCTTCCGCTCCGAAAGCTATCGCCACGGCGGAATCCTGAGGCGTGTCAGCATTTGTTCTGACGCCGAGCTTCTTCACCTCGTCGGCCCATTTCAATAATTCATCAAACATTTTGGCGGCCGGAGCTTCTTTAATGTCCTTGGTTTTCTTGATAAACACCTGCACAACTTCCGAAGGATTCACGGGTATCTGCCCCGCGTAAATTTCGCCTGTGCTGCCGTCTATTGAAATAAAATCGCCTTCCTTAATTATTTTTCCTCCGGTTTTCATTTGCCGTTCCTTGTAAGATATCTGGAGAGATCCGCATCCGGCGACGCAGGGTTTACCCATGCCGCGCGCCACAACAGCGGCGTGCGAAGTCATTCCGCCGCGGGCAGTAAGAATGCCCTGCGCAACGACCATACCGCCTATGTCTTCCGGCGAGGTTTCTATTCTGACAAGTACGCTTTTCGGATATTTCCCGGCGTCATCAGCGAAGAATACAACCTGGCCCGTCGCCGCGCCCGGAGAAGCGTTAAGCCCCTTTGCGAGATACCTGCCGGCCTCCTTCGCTTTTGATGTGTCCTTAGAATCAAAAATCGGGGCGAGAAGCTGTTCCAAACCATAAGGGTCAACTCTTTTGAGAGCTTCTTTTTTGTTTATAAGCCCTTCCTCCTCCATCTCAAAAGCTATCCGCACCGACGCGAAACCTGTTCTTTTGCCGTTTCTCGTCTGAAGAAGATACAGCCTTTTTTTCTGTATCGTAAATTCTATATCCTGCATATCTCTGTAGTGCTTTTCCAATTGCTGATAAATGGCAACAAGCTCTTTATAAACTTCGGGAAACTTTTCTTCAAGCGAAATCTGAGAATCATCCGTTTTTGCGGCTTTGTTAATGGGCTGCGGCGTCCTGATGCCGGCGACAACGTCTTCGCCCTGCGCATTCACCAGATATTCTCCGAAAAATCTTTTTAGCCCCGTCGCGGGGTCTCTTGTAAAAGCGACGCCCGTGGCCGAATCGTCGCCCATGTTTCCATAAACCATTGTCTGAACATTCACGGCCGTGCCCCATGCGTCAGGTATGCCGTTAAGCTGTCTGTATTTGTTCGCTCTCTCGTTGTGCCACGACGAAAAAACAGCTTTAACCGCTTCTTCAAGCTGCACCATCGGATCCGAGGGAAAATCCCTTCCTGTTTTTTCTTTCACAAGCTTCTTGTATTCGCCGACCAGTTTTTTCAGATCTTCCACACCGAGATCAGTATCGCTGGCCGCGTTTTTTTCTTTTTTTATCTTTGACAGTATTACTTCGAAAGGATCTTCCTCTTCCTTGGACGGGCGGACATCCATAACAACATCGCCGAACATCTGAATAAAACGCCTGTAACAATCCCACGCGAAACGCGGGTTGCCGCTCATATTAGCAAGCCCCTCAACCGATATGTCATTTAAACCGAGGTTGAGAACAGTGTCCATCATACCAGGCATGGAAACACGCGCTCCGCTCCTCACCGACACGAGAAGAGGTTTATCTTTATCGCCTAACTTCAGGCCCTGATCTGTTTCCACGAGCTTCAAGTTTTTTACGACTTCATCCATAAGCCCCTTAGGCATACCGCCGGCTTCATAATACTCAAGACAAGTCTGGGTTGTTATAGTGAATCCGGGCGGCACCGGCACGCCTATGCTCGCCATTTCGGCAAGGTTCGCTCCCTTCCCGCCCAGCTCATTCTTCATCTTCGCGTTACCCTCGGCGTTTTTGCCGATGAAGTGATACACTCGTTTCATTTTTAAAACCTCCGTTATTTTTTCAACCTTCAGCCAGGCAATGAAGGTGCAATTTAATTGCCTCTCTTATATTTTTTACGGCTTCCTTTTCCGTCCGCCCCTGTGAAACGCAACCCTGAAGCGACGGACAAGTCGCTACAAACCAGCCGTCCTCGTCTTTTTCCAATTTTATTTTCACATCCATAACACACCTCCATTAAAATTCATGTTGCGGAATCCAAAATTAAAATACTCGGGATTTTTAACATATACCGTTAAAATATGCAAACAACGGCTTACACACGTTTCGTTTATCCGTCGTCACGACGCAGGGCGCACCGCGAACGGTTGCCTGACGAATGGCTATCCGCCGAATTAAAATACTTTGAATTTATTTAATTTCTATCGAATGTATCGAGTCTGCTTTTCCCTGCGTTGCCGTGATGTAAACGACTCCGGGAGCAAAGCATTTCACTGTAATTGTTTTTCCTGCCTCCGCTTGAAGAGCGCCGATTGCGGAATTATCACTTTTCCATGTCGGATTGACGGCGCCGGGGCGCTTGATGGATGCCGACCGCTCATCATAACCTTCTACTGTCAGCGTAACTACCTGACCAACTGTTGCCCGGCTCGGACCTTTAATTATCAATGAGGCCACGCCTCCCGTAATAATTCCGCCGCCAACGCCCGTTTTGCCTCTCGTCTTTTCGGCAATCATCGCGCAACCGGAAATCAGCCCGACAACAAAAATCAAACCCATCAAACCGGCAGTTCTTTTCCTCATTTCAACCTCCTGTTACTTTTCCCCACTCCCCTCATTAAACACTGAGTCACTATATTTTAATTCAAATTAACAAATACGCCGTTTTTTTGCAATTTCAATGTCTTTTTTTATGCGTTCTATCAAAGCCCCGCGCGAGGCGAACTTTTTCTGCTTCCTGATAAAGCGCCCGAACTCAACGGTAAATTTAGAGCATTTATGAAGGGGGACTGTCCCCTTTACGGACGAAGCTGAAAATCCACCGTCTTTTAGGCGAGTCCGGGGTACCCGCGTTAGCGGGTCGGGGGACTGTCCCCGTCTGTGCAACGCGTGAAACTCAAAGACTTTTTTTATGCCGAAAGTCGGGGCGCCGCCCGAATTGACAACGGCCCTGAAACGGCCGGAGGCGCATGTGACCTCAGCGGCGAAAACGCCCGCCGGCACCAATTTATGTTTTTCGGGCATCAGATTTACCGTCGGAAAACCCAGCGTGCGCGCTATTCCGAGGCCCTGCACCTTTCTGCCGCTGACCCTGTAGGGCCGTCCCATGAGCGCGGCGGCCCGGGAGGTCTTTGACAGCGCGATGAGTTTTTTGATCAGCGTCGTGGATATCTTCATGCCGCCGCGGGCTTTGGTCCTCACCACCTTCACCTCGAGCCCCAGCTCCCGCGCCCATTTTTTGAGTGAGGCCACGGTGCCTTCCTTCTTCCTGCCGAACACGAAATCTTCGCCTATGACAAGGCGCCGCACATTATATTTTTTGACGAGAACATCTTCCAGAAAAGCCCGCGCGCTCATCTTCCAGTATTTCTCTATTTTGAGCATCACGGGTTCAAGCCCCATCCCCGCGAGGACAGTCTTTCGCTCTGCGGCGCTGGTGACGATGTTTCCCGCCTTGTTGGGATTCCTGAAAAACACAAACACCTTTTTTGTACCGGGGCATTTCAGAAGTTCTTTGAGGACAGCCCTGTGTCCGGCGTGTATACCGTCGTAAATTCCGATTGAAGCGGAAACTGAAAGTCCGCCGGGGCGGATAGTTTTTTGGACTCGGCGTCTCACCTGTCTATGCGCTTATTTTCCCGCTCTGACGTAAGAGGCAAAATCCCGCGTGATCGTCTCTCTGAGCTTGTCATAATCTCCGCTGACCGTCACGCCGCTGGCGAGCTTGTGGCCGCCGCCGCCGAATTTTTTGGCGAATGGCAGGATATTTTTTCCGAGCGACCTGAAATTAATGTGTATCTTTTGGTCCTCGCCTTCCCTTATGTAACAGGCCGCCTCAACGCCGTCCAGGTCCCGGGCGTAATTGATAAAATCCTTCGTGTCGTTATAAACCGCGCCGCAGCGCTCGAGCATTTTTCTGTCCGTGTGCATACAGGCGACCGAGCCCTTGAGTATTTCTATTGTTCCGAGAGTTTCGGCGAGCAGTTTTATCCTCGCGGGTTTCTGCGAGCCGTAGATCTGATTATAGATTTTGCTTATATCGGCGCCGAAGCGCATAAGTTTTGAGGCTATCTCCAGACATTCCGGAGTCGTGTTTTTCTGAGAGAACCTTCCCGTGTCGGTGACAATGCCCGTTAAAAGCGCCGCGGCTTCGCTTTTGAGGAGCGGCAGGCGGCGCAGAACGAAAAACTGATATATTATTTCCGCCACCGACGACACTTCGGAATCGGCTATATTATAATCCCCGTAATTTCTGTTATCAGGATGATGGTCTATGTTAAAAACCTCAAGTGAGCCGAGTTCCTCTTTCGTGAAAGCGAAACCGCTTCTTTCGGGTATAAAACATTCAAGAAAAATTATTCCGTCACGACCCTCAAGGCACGGGCGTTCAGGCGTTTTTATTCCCGAAATCCCGAGGAAAGTTAGCTCACGGGGAATAGCGTCACTCTGGCAAACGGTCACTCTTGCGCCAAGCCTCCGCAAAAAAGACGCCAGCGCAAGAGCGGAACCGATGGAATCCCCATCGGGCCCGGAATGGCCTGTTATAAGCACATTTTTCAGCGACGACAACGCCCCGACTGTTTCTATTATTGACTTGTCCATCAGAAGTCTTCCACATCTATTACCGAAAGCCATCCGGCCAGATAAATACCCGCGCATAAACCCGCGCCGCACAAAACGAAAGCCCATTTCATCGGGACAATCGTCAAAAGCCAGGCGACCATTCCCATAACCGCGCCCGTAACCGCCACCCTGAAAAGTATCTGTTCTCTGGTAAACCCAAGATTCAGCATTCTAAGCGCGAAATGGTCCTTTGACCCCCTGAAAGGAGAAAGCCCCCGTCGGGCCCTGTGTATCATAACGAATATCACATCAAAAAGAGGAATAGCGAGAATGATAAGAGGAGCGAACACGCCTATGGGGTGCACGGTTGAATACTCCGCGCCGAGAGAAACAGCGGCCATTATGAATCCCAAGGTGAGGCTGCCTGTATCGCCCATAAATATCCTGGCGGGAGGAAAATTGTAAATGAGAAAACCGGCGGCGGCCCCAAAAGCCGCCAGAGAAGCGAAATTAACATATATCTGCTCGCTGGGGAAAGACACCATAAAAAAGAAGAGCGAGCACATCATAAGAGATGTCGCGCTTAGCCCGTCCATGACATCTATTATGTTGAAACTGTTTGTGATAGCCAGTATCCAGAGCATGGAGAAAAAATAGTTCAAAAGCGGATTAGCGAACAGTTGTATTGATATACCGTAGCGGAAGAGAACGGAGGCGGCGATCAGCTGGATAAAGAATTTCAGTTTGTAATCCAGCGGCGCTATATCGTCGGACAAACCCAGGAGAAAGATTATGCCCGCGCCCAGGAAAATGCCCCTGAGCGTGTAAAGGGTGCCTGTGGGGAAATTGCTTATAAAGCGTATCGCAGTCAGAGAGAGTATAATACCAGCGAAAATAGCCACGCCACCCAGATAAGGCACCGCGGAAAGATGAGTCTTCACCGCCGTGTTGGGCATGTCCATTACGTTGAATCTTTTTGCCAGGCGCATGCACAGCGGCATCAGCGCCGATGACACGGCAAACGATACGATGAGTGTGATAATATAATAAATCATTTTTTAACTTTGCCCCGGCCGAAGCCGGAAAAAGGGTGACAGTCCCTTTTTTGGGGTGGCTAACGGGAGTCGAACCCGCGCTGAGAGAACCACAATCTCTAGTGCTGCCATTACACCATAGCCACCATTGCGCATATTAAACTAAATGTATAAGACAATGGCAATGTTCCTGCGCGTCAGCCCACAATCCGCCGGAAAGGCGATCAGTCCGACCATTTGGACATTATTTTTCTCACATCCTCGTCGTTTTTTGACATCAGCACCAGCGCCTTTGAAAGGTCCTTGACCCACGGGTTCGCCCGGGCGGCCTCGACCGAATCCACCGGCACCGAGCCCCTGCGGTAATCGATGTAACCTATCAGCACAGCCAACGGTATGTACACGGCGAAGAAGGCGATAAAAAAATAAGTGAACCTCTGAAAAATGAATTTCAGAGCGTCAACCTTCTCGACGAGAAGCCGCCACTGTATGACGGTGAAATTCAGGAACGAGATCCCGAAGACGAGATAAACGCTGTGCCCCCGCCTGAAATATGTCCACGCCCTCATAAAATTAGACCTTGTCATTTTTGTCATAAAGCCTCCCTGTGATTATTTTTCTCATTCTATGATCAATTTCGCGGTCCGGACACCGTAAACGACATCATGCGCCCGGCAAAATTTGTGCTTTCAGCTGACCGCAGGCGGCGGATATGTCGGCGCCGCGTCCACGCCGTATTGTGTAAAACACACCCCTGCTTTTAAGAATATCCACAAAGCCGCCTACCTCGTCGCCCGTCGGAGCGTTCCAATCAAAATGTTCCGACGGATTGTAAGGGATTATGTTGAGCTTGTGCGGCACGCCTTTCACATACATTGAAAGCGCCTCGGCGTCTTTCTCCGACGAATTGAAACCGCTTATGAGAATATATTCAAAAGTTATGGCGAACTGTTCTTTTTCATAGAATTTCTTCAGGGTCTTCATGATCTGTCCCGTGTTCCACTTCTTGTTCACGGGCATGATCTGCGAACGTTTTTTGTCGTCGGCGGCATGGAGGGAAACAGATATTCTCAAACCCACTCCGGATTCCGTCAGCTTTTCTATGCCCGGCACAAAACCGCATGTGGATATAACGATCTTCCTTTTTCCTATCTCAAGCCCCCTGTTATCCATGAATATGGCCACGGCCTTCATCACATAGTCAAAATTGTCCAGCGGCTCCCCCACACCCATAAAAACGATGTTCGTCACCTTCTCGCCGGTCTCCTTTTCAACGGCGAGGAGCTGTCCGCAAATCTCCCCGGGAGTAAGGTTCCTCTTAAACCCGTTTAAACCGCTCACGCAGAATTTGCATCCGAATTTACATCCCGCCTGCGTGGAAACGCAGAGGGTGCGGCGCTTTTTTTCCGGGATGAGAACGCTCTCAACGGCAAGGCCGTCAGGAAGCCCCATCAGGAATTTTACAGTACCGTCGGACGAGACTTCTTTTTTCAGCGCTTTGACCTGCGAAAAACAAAAAGCCGTTTTAAGATATTCCCTGAATTTAACCGGCAGGTTGGGCATGAGAGAAAAATCATCAACCCTCCTGCGGTACAGCCATTCAAACACCTGCTGCGCGTGAAAAGCGGGAACGCCTCGGCTAATGCAGACCTCTTTTAAATCATCCCTCGTCAAATTTTTAATATCTTTCATTATTCTCCGGCATTCGGCCGTCAGGCCATTCTTTCTTCTTTCATGATTTGCAGGGCCCGCGGCAGAAGACCCGCGATATCTCTGACGAGCGCTCCCGAGGAAGCGTTTTTTTTCATAAACAGATCTCCGGCGAGGCCCTCGGCGTAAACGGCACAGCGCGCGGCATCAAAAACGCCCATCCCGCCGGCGATCAGAGCCGCCGAGGCTCCGGAAAGAAGATCCCCCGTGCCGCCGAGCGCCAGAACCGGATTCCCCGTCGGGTTTATTGTCACGCTTTTTCCGTCGGAGATCACCGTTCTGTGGCCCTTCAAGACAACAACGGCCATCACGGCCGAAGAGAGTTTTTTAACGGTATCCCATGAACGCGGGGCGATAAGAGACCCTCTCGTGAGGAGTTTTGCCTCGCCCGTGTGGGGAGTCATCAGACAATTTTTAAGTTTTCCGAGATAGCCGTATTTTTTCGCGAAGAATATGCCGTCGGCGTCTATGACTTTCGCTACAGCGGTTTTTGATAAAGCATCAAGTATCCCGGCCGCTCGCGCGGGATTTGCACGCCCGAAACCGGGACCGAAAACAATAGCCCGCACTTTTTTCCGCTTGATGTATTCCGCAATATCAGCATCTTCATTTAAGACAATTGCCTCTGGGAAATCTTTCACACCGCCGCCGGCTATCGTCACAAGCCCGGCCCCGCCCCGCAGAGCGCCCAGCGCCGCAAGGCGCGCGGCGCCTTTCATAGCTCCGCCGAAAACCAGCACATGGCCGGAAGTGTATTTGTGGGATCTGCTGTTCCTGACGGGGATTTTTGAGGTTATATCACGGGCCGCCGTCATATAAACGGCGGTTTTTTTTGAGGGCGCTGAAAGGCCTATGTCCACGCATCTGACGGAACCCGAAATTTCAGCGCCCCGGCCGGTGAACAGACCCATTTTCGGGAATCCGAAGGTCACGGTAAAATCAGCGCTTACAGCCAGAGACGCCTGCCCCGTGTCCGAATCAAGTCCCGAGGGCACATCGCAGGACACGACGGCTCTTTTCGCGGAATTGATCTCTTTTATGGCCGAGGCTGCCCTGCCCAGCGGAAGGCCGTGAAAACCGGTGCCGAATATGCAGTCCACGATACAATCGGCTTTTCTCAGGCTTTCTTTGAGCGCCGCGGATGAGGGCATAAAAACAACGCCTCTGCCTGAGCGCGATTGAGCCCACAGAAAATTGGAATTGACTTTCTCCGCCGGAAAAACGCAGAAGATCTCAACTTCAGTTTTTTTATCTATCAGTCCGGAAGCGACGATACCGTCGGCGCCGTTGTTGCCGGGGCCCGTGACGAAAACCACGCGTTTCGCATCCAGAGAATCTATGAATTCCGCCAGCCCCGAAGCCGCCCGTTTCATGAGCGTCCTTCCTGATACGCCTGATTTAATCGTTCGCCTGTCCGCGGCTATGACCTCACTGCCCTTGAGTATCCTCATGTCAGAGAGATATGACCACAGCGACGGCTATGTCTTTTGTGTGAGATATGGATATATGGAATTTTTTCTTTTTGCCTTTTATAAAGACTTCGGGAGCGCCGGACGCCCTGTTTTGCACATAGATGTCCTTGAGGGCTATGTCCGTCTTTGTCGTAGCTTTTATAACGGCCTCTTTCGCCGCGAAGCGCGCGGCAAAATGCATCTCCGGCCGGCTACTCTTGTTGCAGTAAGCTATTTCCTCGTCAGTATAAACCCTGTTGAGAAAACGCCTGCTCAGCCGGCGGAAACGCTTTACCTCGGCTATGTCTATTCCTATTCCGGGCACAAGATATCAGTTCTTGATTCCTATGCCGAGCTGAAAGCCCGTCTCGGAACCGCTTTTTGATGCCGCTATGTTGAAATATGTGAAAGGTATCAGGCGCAGCTCTATGCCGACAAGAATCCGGTTCTGTGTTTTTTTCGGCTTAACGGTTAGGACTTCCATTTCTGTTTTGTCCATCGCCAGCGTCGCGAAAGGCGTGATAAAAGGAAGTTTTTTGCTGACCGTTGCCGCCGCGGTAATCGTCTGCGCGTCAAGCCCCTGAGCATCAAGCTTGTTGACCGCGGCAAGAAGAGACACTCCTGGAACGGGTTTTATCAGCTTGTCACTTATCAGCGTATACTGAATGCCGAATCCGGTCAGATCTATAGTCTCGGCGGAAGACTCTATTTTGAGCGACGCGTAACGGCCGAAGATGTCTATGCCGAAAGGAAGTCCCTTTGAGGCGTAAAGCCACGCGGCGGGAATATAATCGCTGTCTTTCAAAGAAGTGATGTTTGCTTTTGTTTTATTGGAAATGCCCGCGAAACTTGTCCTTATTCCCACATCAAAGCCGAAAAGGCCGCCGTTCTTTACCGGCTCATACATTCCGCCGCCCAGAGCCGCGCCCAGATCACCGGCCAGCGGTTTAAGCTCCGCCTCTAATTTCAACTTGGCATCACCTATCCAGTCAGCTTTCGCGATACCCGTCATCAGTATCATCGCCGTCATCACAATTAAAATCTTTTTCATTTTTCCCCCTCTTCTTTAATTTTTTTCCAAATCGGCAAAGAGCCCTTCTTTTCCGCCCAGTAATCAATGTATTTCAAATTCAATTTCCCGCCTCGCACTTCCAGGATGCCCTTAATATCCTCTATGTGTTTGCTGGATTCTCCATCCATGTAATAATCCAGCTTCTTTATGATAACATCTTCCGCGGAGGAAAAAAACGCCGTCCTTTTTTCATCAAATTCCTGCTCCGTTTTATTTAAAAACTGGGCCTTCTCATATTCTCCGACTCCCGCCGGGAAAAAATCTATTTTATTCCCGCTCGGTATGTGAATAAAATTAAAAGGCATCTTTTTTTCAGCCGCCTCCCTGACCATTGCCGCGTCGGCATACCAGTCGCTGTCAAAACTTCCCGCCAAAGCCCCGGCCTGGTCTTCCTTTATGCTGATCAGTATATCCATATCATAGGTTAAACGCGGTTTTCCGTAAACAGTTGACGCCACCGAACCGACGATCATATAGTTTATTTTGAGTTTTTTGAGAGTTTCTACGACGAAACCGAAAATTTCTGTCTGGGTCATCTCCTGAATCTTTCCGCTACGAGTTTATCCACCTCCTCATCGCTGATGGACAGATTGCTTTTCCTAATATCGGCGCGTATTATTTTTCTCGCGAAATCGTTTAATCCGAAGGCTATCGCGAGACGCTCACGGCCTGACATTTTTTTAATTATCTCACTCTGTATCCGGCCGCTGTCCCGGGCTGATATCATTTGTTTCCCCCCGCGAGAACCTCCGCGATCTTCAACCATTTTCCGTTGAGCTTTTTCTTATGTGTCGCCGGATATGTCAGCGGCACGGTTTTGAACGAGTCCTTCACCCACGCGCACATGAGATTTTTCTTTTTATTTTTTAAAAGCATCACCGCCTCGTAACCCAGAACGCCGGCCAGCACACGCGAATCCACCGACGGAGAACCCCCGCGCTGTATATAGCCGAGTTTTGATATGCGCACTTCCAGTCCCGCGGATTTATTCAGATATTCGGCGAGCTCCGACGCTTTGCCCGCGCCTTCGGCCATGACGATGATGATGGATGATTTCCCGCCGTGCAAAGCTTTTATTTTTTTCAGCACTTCTTTTTTATCCGTTTTGATTTCCGGCACAAGAATGATTTCGGCACCGGTCGCCAGGCCCGCGGAAAGAGCCAGAAAGCCCGAATCCTTTCCCATCACCTCGGCTATGAAAACTCTGTCATGAGAGGTGGCGGTGTCCCTTATCTTGTCTATCGCCGAAAGAGCCGTGTTCAGGGCCGTGTCAAAACCTATGGTCTCATCGGTGCCGGCTATGTCGTTGTCAATGGAGGCGGGTATGCCTATGACGGGCACGCCGCTTTTTTTCGCCACCGCATTCGCCGCCCTCATGGAACCGTCGCCGCCTATGACGATGAGCCCGTCCGGCGCTATCTTCCTCAGGGTATCGGATATTTTTTTCATTCCCGCGGTCGTTTTTGACAGCGGGCATCTCTGCGTTTTGAGGAAGGTGCCGCCCGATGATATTATGCCCGAGGCGGATTTTGAATTGAGGCTCATATAATCATCTTCCAGCAAACCCCACCAGCCCCGGCGCACGCCCGTCACATTCATACCGCAGGAGGCGGCTGTTCTTATCACGGCACGCAGAGCGGCGTTCATTCCCGGAGCGTCGCCGCCTGTTGTAACAACGGCTATGTTCATTTTTTAAGAAGTTCCGCCGCGGCGGCCGTTCCAAAATGATCTTTGAAAAAAGCCATGCTGCCGTCGAGCTTCTGCTTCATTTCCGTATATTCTTTCCCGCCTATCCTGTCTTTCATCTCGTCCAGTTTTTTGGACACCTCGTCTATTTTTGAACGGGCGCCGGAGCTTTCCCTGAGTATTATCTCCCCCAGCGCCTCAATGCTTTCGGCAAGGTCATTGAGCTCGTCGTTGTTTCTGAGACGGATTTTACCTCCGAAATAACCCTCCTTCATCACATCAAGCGTCCTTTCTATCACAACCAGCGGTCCGATGAGATGGTGAAAGAAAAGCGTCAGCTTTACAAAAACCATTACAAGAAATATGCTCGATATATAAACAACGCTCATCCTGGCCTCGTGTACCAGCGCCTGCACCTCGCCGTCTGAGATATTCTCGGCGAATGTGGAATGTGTTATCCTGTAATCCATCACGAGCACCGATATAAGCGCAGCCATGAAAACCATGAACACCGTCACCAGCACATACTTTATCTGGATCTTCGGTTTCGCGAAAAATTGTGTCCTTTGCATCATATCCTCCTTAACTTTATCATTATTTCGACGGGGTTACCCCGCGCTTGGAATTCCTGACAAATTCTATAAGATTTTTCAAAGCCGGCGTCTGTTCCAGTTTTTCCGCCTCTTTCAGCGCCTCGTCCTTCAGGAGAGAACTCCTGAAAATTATCTTGTATGCCTTTTTAAGGAGCGTCAGCTCTTCCGGAGAAAAACCGGCCCTGGAAAGGCCTATGCGGTTGAGTCCGTAAACAAAAGCCGGGCTTCCGGCAGTCATCGAATACGGCGGCACATCCTGATTGATCCTGGCGGTGCCGCCGACCATGGCCAGCTCTCCTATGCGAGTGAACTGATGCACACCCGCGTAGGCGCCCAGAATGGCCCGCTCGCCGATGGCGACATGGCCGGCCAAACCCACGCAGTTTGACATTATAACGCCGTTTCCGACCCTGCAGTCATGGGCCACATGCACATAGGCCATGAGAAGAACATTGTCGCCGACAACTGTCCTGCCCGTGGCCGTTGTTCCCCTGTTGACCGTGACAAATTCGCGTATCGTGCAGTTTTTTCCAATCTCGCACAAAGTTTCCTCTCCCGCGTATTTCAGGTCCTGCGGCGGCGTGCCAAGCACGGCGTAAGGCGAAACCTTTGTGCCTTCGCCTATGATTGTATTTCTGCCTATAACAGCGCCCTGGCCAATAGAGGCGCCGTCCATTACGCGGACCTTCTCGCCGATGCTGGCGAAAGCCTCTATCTCAACATTTTTTCCTATCACCGCGCTTCGCGCTATCTGAGCTTTATCCGATATCATTCTTTATCCACCAGCGAAAATGAGAATTCGCACTCGCACACCAGAGCATCTCCCACATAGGCCTGTCCGGCGGCTTTTCCGCCTCTCATCCTCGGCCTGATGATCTCAACCTTGAGGATGAGCTCGTCGCCCGGATTTACCGGCCTGCGGAATTTCACATTATTGATCCCCATGAAAAAAGGCAGTTTGCCCTTCCAGTCCGGCTTTGAAAGAAGAAGAACGCACGCTGTCTGCGCGAGGGCTTCCGTTATCAGCACGCCCGGAAGAACGGGCCTTTCGGGAAAATGGCCCTTGAAAAACCATTCATCGGGCCGGATCAGACGACGGCCGACTGCCGCGACAGCCTCTTCGGTGATGGTGACGCTGTCTACAAAAAGGAAAGGCGGACGGTGAGGGATCGCGGATTTAACACCTTCCAGATCCAGTTCCATCGGATATTCGGGGACAACGCCCCCTCCGGTCATTTCTATGTCTTTGGCAAAAAGTTTCGCCAGAGCCGTGTTGGAGGTGTGGCCGCCGCAGAAAGAAGTGATGTCCGCTTTTACGGGACGGCCTATCAGATACAGGTCACCCATGAGATCGAGTATCTTGTGACGCACGAACTCGTCTTCAAAAGTCATCATCTCTTTGTTGTGGATCCCCTTCTCTCCTATGACGATGGCGTTCTTGAGGCTCCCGCCTTTGGCAAGGCCTATGGCCTCGAGCTGCTCTATCTCATAATCAAAACAGTATGTTTTCGCGGGAGCTATTTCTTTTTTGAACACTTCCTCGTCTATGATGATCTCAAGACGCTGTCTCCGTATAAGAGGATGGTCGTATTCTATCTCGGCCGTCACCTTGAAACGGCCCGACGGAAGGGCTTCCACCTTCGCCTCGTTGTCGGAGTAGGAGATCTTCATTGAAGGCGTGTAATATTTTTTTTCGGCATCCTGTTCTACTATCCCCGCTTCCTCTATCATCTTCACGAAAGGCATGGCGCTGCCGTCGCCTATGGGCGGCTCGTCAGCGGTGATCTCAACGCAGATGTTGTCTATGCCCATGCCGACAAAAGCCGCCAGAAGGTGCTCAACGGTGTTGACCGCGTTTTCACCTTCGCCTATCGTCGTGCCCCTGACGGTGTTGGAGACCTTTGAGGCGTCGGGGGTGATCTTGACGCCGTTCTTCATGAAAAAAATTCCGGCGTTGGCCGGAGCCGGCTTGAAAGTTATGGATGTTTTCTGACCCGTGTGAAGGCCTATACCGCTTAAAGAAACATCCTTCGCTATCGTCCTCTGTTTAGCCATTTGCTTTTCCTCCGCGGCGGACCTGCGGCCCCTTCATTTTACGGAACATTTCCAGTATCTCGGGAAGACGCATAGTCGCCGCCTGCACCTTCAGCATCTCGCGGTGATCCCTGGCCGGAAAACCCGAAACAAGAACCCCGTCGGCAAGATCTTTTATCACCCCGCCCCGGGCGGCGACGGTGACGCGATTCCCTATTTTAAGATGGCCCGAAACCCCGCTCTGGGAAGCCAGCGTCGTGCAATCGCCTATAACGGTGCTGCCGGCAATTCCCGTCTGGCCGAGTATGAGACAGTGCCTGCCTATGCGCACATTGTGGGCTATGTGCACAAGATTATCTATTTTTGTGCCCTCGCCTATGACCGTCGATGAAAGAGCCGCGCGGTCCACGCACACATTCGCTCCTATCTCAACATTGTTTTCTATGACGACATTTCCGGCCTGGGGTATTTTTTTGTGTTCGCCTTCATCCTGCACATAACCGTAACCGTCGGAACCTATGACGCTGCCCGAATGGATGATAACATTGTCACCGATTATCACTTTCTCGCGGATGGTGACATTCGGATAAATGAAACAGTTCTTCCCGATTCGCGCGCCCTCTCCTATAAAAACATGAGGCATCACCGCCGTGCCAGCGCCGATCCCGGAATCTTTGCCCGCGAAAACAAAAGCGGCGATGCAGGCGCTGGCCTCAACCTCTGCGCCGGAAACGTCCGCGAGAGGGCTTATGCCTTCCGGCGGGCGCGGCGGCGGCTCTCTCAAAAGAGCTACCGTTTTCGCGAATCCGAGATAGGGATTTTTACAGACAACAGAGGGGATGGAGCTTTTCATCCCCTCGCCGGCTATAACGGCGGATGCCCGTGTTTTTTTCAGGGCCCCGGCGTATTTGGGGTTGGATATAAAAGTGATATCTCCGGGCCCGGCGCTTTCTATATCCGAGATATTATTTATTTCAATATCCCGCGACTGCCCGCCCGCCCCGGCGGACGAAGCGCTTTCAGAGCCGCCTTTTATTTCTCCGCCTATGCGGCGGGCTATTTCGGATAATTTCATAACGGCTCGCCCTTCATTTTAATTTTTCTAAAACCGTTTCTGTCAGATCCGTGGCAGGCATGCCGTAAACAGCGTTGTTTTTATCAATGACCAGATCGTATCCGCCCTCCTCGGCGGCCTCGGCGACCGCGTCATAGATCCTGCCCATTATCTGCGACATGTATTCGCTTTTGATATTCTTCAAACCTTCCCTGGCCTCAACCGAGAGGAGTTCTTTTTGTTCCCTGAGAGCTTTTATCTCTTCGCCCCGCGTGTCGGTTTTTACGGCCGCTGTGGATATTTCCACATCCTGCGCGGTTGAGGTGGAAACGGTAAGCTCCGAAGCTTCGGCGCTCATTGTGGAAACGCTCACCGGCTTCGCCTCCTCAAGGGCCATGCTGGTCTCAAGCTGGCGTATTTTAGCGTCCATGGCGGTAATGTCCGAAAGATATTTTTCCCTGCGGATGTCCAGTTCTTTTTCCGCCAGTTCTTTCATGCGGAAACGGGAATAAATGCCCTCTATGTCAACGAAAGCCACTTTCTGCGTGGATATCATCTCCGCGCGGACGAGCCCTGAGCACAAAAAGCACAAACAGATGAATTTCAGCGCGGTCAAAGCGATTGCCCCCTTTTTTCCGGATTTTACCAAAAGATATCCCCTATTGTAAAATACCACTGAGTCTGGGATTCGCCTTTCACATGATCAATGCCTTTTGCCCAGTCCAGCCGCACGGGGAAAGCGGGGATCTTGAATCTTATACCCATTCCCCATCCTCTTTTAAAATTATTTTCCGTCAGGCCGAAGGCCCAGTTCACATCTTCTCTTTTATCCCATGTACCGCCGAAATCAAAGAAAAACGCCCATTGCAGGACAGTCTGATTGTTCTCCCTGACGAGCGGAAACTTGAGTTCCAGATTATTGACATTCATGTACCTTCCGCCCTCGGAAGGGCCTATCTGGCCCCTGTAATCATAACCTCTTATGGATTCGCCGCCGCCGGTGTAAAAACGCTCGTAAACCGGCACGTCGGGGGTTGCCCCGTAACCTGTGACAACGCCCGCCTCAAAATTTGTCACCAAAACCAGCCTCCAGACAATCGGGAAAAAATACGATATCTGAAGGCGTTCCCTGTGAAAGAAATTCTGTCCGCCGAAAATACCCAGAGCCGTTTGCTCGGAAAGTTTATAAATGGACCCCGTCGTGGGATCCCAGAAATAATCCCTTGTGTCACGCGTGAGAGAAGTCCGCACGCTGGATGTGATGCCCCTGCGGTCGGCCAGCGCTCTCTGTTCAAGCATATATGCGTTGTCCGTAGCATAAAGCCGCAAAGCCTCATAAGCGTATGTCACATTCGCGTTGTACACCTTCATAAAGCGTTTGCCAAAACCTATGCTGCCGCCTCTTTTGTGTTCGTGATATTTATCAGTGACGGTTGAGGAACTCACATATTCCTGCACCCTGTCTATGTCATAAACAGAGGCGTTGAAAGAAAGATCCCTGCCGAAGAAATAGGGCTCCGTGAAAGAAAGATTATAATTTTTCCGGCGAGCGCCGAACTCCCACATGAGAGAGAGCTTCTGCCCCATACCTCTAAAATTGGTTTCCGATATCTGCATCGTGCCCACGAGCCGGTCCACGGAGGAATATCCCGCACCGACGGAGAGCATCCCCGTCTGCTGCTCCTGCACCTGAAAGGTCAGATCCATCTTATCCCTTATGTGGGTGTCCGTGGGGATGATCTGCACATCCGAGAAAAAGCCGAGATTAAAGATACGCCGCTGAGACTCCCGCACCTCGGTTAATTTGAAAGGATCGCCTTCTTTGACATGTATTTCCCTTTTGATGACAAACTCCTTTGTGCGGCGCGAGCCTTCTATATAAATGTTGTTGATGCTGATCTGCTCTCCCTCGTGGACACTATAAAGAATATTAACATTGCCGCCTTCATAGCTGTATTCGGGGCTGATCAAAAGCTTCAGATAACCGTCATCCGCGTACAAACCGTTCACGGAGGAAATTAAAATCTCCTCATTTTTGCGGGAATACACCTTGCCCTTTTTGAGTTTGGCCTGCTGTATGAGCGGCGTGAATGCTGAGCTGTCTTTGACGACAGAGCCTTCAAATCTCACATCGCCAAGATTATATCTGCCACCCTCATAAACAAAAAGAGTCAGAGTCACGGAATCGCCGGCGGGGGAATAGCTGATATAAGGTTTTGATATCTCAAAACGGGCGTAACCGCGGTCCTTATAGAATTCCACTATTTTGGCGGTATCAGCATCCAGCTTTTCGGGGTTGAATATCTTTTTCTTTTTTAATTCCATCAGGGATTTTATTTTTTTCACCTTAAAGGACTTCACACCCGGCAGATTGATATCGCTGATGAGTATTTTCTGCCCCTCTTCTATGTAAAATGTCACGATGGATTTGCCTTTTTTGTCGGGTTCGTCTATGAAATGGCTCACCGTCACTTTTGAAAAGCCCTCTTCTCTGTAAAGGTCCTGTATCGCGCGGATCTCGTTCATCACATCGCTGACCGAAAAATAATCGCCGCCGGATAGCGTGATCTTTTCAAGCATCATTCCCGATGACACTTCCTTGTGGCCCACAAATTTGAATTTTTTGAGCCGGGGTTTCTCTTTCACCTGGAAACTTATCACCGTGCCCGCGGCGCCGGTGCTGATCTCCACCGACACATCCTCGAATTTTTTCATGTCATATATGCGTTTAATGTCGCCGCGCAGCACTTCTTCCGAAAAAATGTCCCCGGCACGGACGGATATCTCTTTGGTGATCTTTTTGGTTTTAACCGTTTCATTGCCCGATATCTCGACACGCTCGATAAAATCTTCGGATAGAGCGGTGAGATAACCCGCGAAAACGCACAAGGCCGCCGCGGCAAAAAGAGAAAAATGGGACGTCCTTAATATTATGCGTGGGAAATGTATATGAAAAAATATAGGACGTCCCATTTTTTTCATTTTTTTCGCCGGTATTTTTAAATCCCTCTCGTTTTCGTATTTCATAAGTTGTTATTGTAGCATATAGTCGGCATTAACAAAATATGACCACATGTTATGAGCTGGGGATGTTCATTGACTTATTTTCTCAAAACCGCTGGAATAACTACCGGCGGAGTGCCGTTATTTGTTTTCAGCCGCCGCAGCAAGACGACGCACAAGCCTCAGAACCGTGTCCTCAAGTTCCGCGGGGTCATAGCATGAGTCTTTATCGGAGTATTCAATCTCGCTGCTTTCAACGTCAATAACGGAAATTGTTATGATATACCTGTTGACCAGTTTTCCTACTTTGCCCGTCACTATCTTATGCACGTTCAGCAGTTTACCCATCTGCACGGCGCATTCGGCCGTTGTGCAGCCGGTCTGCTGAAAGCCCTGCTCGGCAAGAAGCTGGTCCATGTTGCTGCGGTCAAGCACCTTAAAGACTTTGTACTTTGTCAGGTCACCGCGATAGAATTCAGAAACAAACGAGGCTTCCGACGATGAAATCGGCGGCTGCGGCGCAAAATCAGAAACGGCTATGTTTATTTTTCCGCCGTCTTTGGATTTTATTTTCTGCGCGGTCTCGGAGGGGGCATATTGTTTTTCTTTCGACTTAAACATAATATCGTAAGAAAGTGAGAATCTCATAATGTCACTAAACGCGCTCATGGGGGTATAGCTGGAATCAAATTTAAATTTTCCTAATTTCATTCCAAAACCTACGCTCACCGCTTTGATTTCATAGCCGGTCTGATAACCCAGCCGCAGCGCCAAATCTCTCCACACAAATTCGTTGCCGAAATTTATGCGAGTTTCATTATCGTTCTGTTTCAAATCAAGAAAAGTCTGCGCGTTTAATTTTTCTTTTTCCATCCAGCGCCAGAATAAGCCCATGCCTACCGTCATGGGGATAGGATCCGACTCGCTTATATAAGTCATTTCTCCGCCTATGTTTCTGACGGCCAAGCCGAAAGAACGCCTCTGATTTTTGGAACGAAGCATTAGGCCTAAATCGCCGCACACCGTCGTTGCTTTGTACTCGTCCGCGAGTGTGGATTGAAGAGATTTTAAGGCTAACCCTATATCAAACTTCCAGAGTTTCCGCCCGTAAGCCGCCTGTAGCAGCAGGTCTTTCTGTGAAGACACCGTCTTTGTATTAATAACCTGCCCTGTGGAAGGGTCAAGCGTTATAACTTCCATACTTCCCGCGTCATACTGGATAACATTCAGAGCAAGCGCTCCGCCGTTCTTAAAAGGTTTCGCAAAACCCATTGTCATAAAGTTTGTTCCATCATATCCCGTCATCGCTCCGGCTTCCAGCGCGAATAATTTCTGATAATTAAGGCCAGCGGGATTCCAGAATGAACCTGCTGCTCCCTCGGCAAAAGCCGTGTAGGCCTCGCCAAGACTCGCCGCTTTTACCGACGCCGGTTCTTCAAGTGTGATACCGCCCGCGTCACCGGGCGTGGCGGAAACGGGGCAGGAAAAATAATTAAGCGTTAAAAAAACAAACGCGGAACTTAAGCATATTTTCAAGGCATTTTTTAATCTTCTATTTTCCCTTAATAACACGCTCATTTTACCACCACTATTTTATGCACTTCCTCAACACCGCCGGCTTTTACATGCAGAAGATAAACGCCGCTGGCGACGGTGTTTCCGCCGGAATTTTTTCCGTACCAGTATTTTACATTTGTTGAATCCTGACCCTCAAAAATCGTTTTTACAAGCCTGCCCTGCAAATCATAAAGCTTTACCGAAACAGACCCCTGCGACGGCATTTCATATCTTATTATGGCGGGATTTGCCGCTGACGGAGTTTTGATTATATTGTTGTAAATTTTTGTTTTGACTTCGCTGACCGCGGTCTTAACGGCAATTTCGGGTGTAATAAATAAGGGGGAACGGTTTTCTCCGTCATCTTCAAGCTGTATCCCGATTTTTATACTTGTCGCCGCTGGAAAATATTCGCTGAAATTTGACGCTATCTCCACCAAACCGCTTATCGCGCCTGAAGTTGAAACGGAAAGGCCGTTTGTAAAATACGGTGACGAATTCGGCGCATCGCTTGCGATTGTTGCGAGAGGCCTGTTGGCCTGGTCGTATACCGTCACTATAACCTTAGTAAAACTTTCACTTGAAGCGTCTGTCGCATAACCGCTTATATATATACTTCCTCCGAGGTACACTGTATTTGCGGGCGGGTCAATAACCGGCGGCTGAGGGGGTATTACATCCTGCTGTGTCGTCACATTAACCGACGCCGTGGCGGCGCTGTTAATTACGTCATCGCCGTTATAAGACTGCACAACATACGAATATTGAGTGTTCTGCTCAAGGCCTCCGTCGCTGTAGGAGGTCGTACTCACAACGATTACCGCATCTTCGGTTACCCCCCTGTTTCTGGTTATCTTATAAGCCGCGGCGCCGTCGCCGGGCGCTGTCCAACTGATGTTTAGCGTGTGGTCGGTAACAATCAAAGCCGTCAGCGCCGTCGGGTTTTCCGCGATGGTGCGGCGTGTTACAACAGCCGTCGCCGTGCTCGCGCCGCCGGAGTTATAAGCGATGACATAACGGCTGTAAGCCGTGTTCGGCGAAAGGCTGCCTTCATCATATGGGACTTCACCGGAAGCAAGGGTTGCTCCTATCTGGGTGCCGGACCCGTTAAACAGTTTATATGAAACACCGGAAACGCTGTCCCCCCACACCCACCTTATTGTATTTATACTTTGAGCCGTTCCGGAAAAATTTTGTGGAATTGCGGGAACGGCAATATCGCTTTTGGCCATTGTCGCCGGATAATTATCCGATTCCATATGATTACCCGCTTCATCATAAGTTTTTATCGCAAACATATGTATCGTATATTCAGTAAGGCCGCTCACAATCATTGTTTGCAAAGAACCAGGGGCGGAAGGCGCGGGCGGGTTCGGCACAAGTATCCCCGCGTCAAAATCCCAATCCCCTGTATCAATCAAATATCGTACTTCATAACTCGCCGCAGGGCCGCCGCTTATACCGTCGTCGCCGGGGGCTATCCATGAAAGTTTTATTTCCCCTGCATTAATTCCTATCTCAGCGTTAAGCGTAGTAATTTTTGCGGGCGGCGTATTGTCGTATATGCCCCCCGTGCAGGCTGATGCTTCAAGGGATATTTCCGACCAGTTCAAATGTGCGTCTGCCGTCCATATCCTGAAATAATAGGTGCTCCCGTAAAGCAGCCCTGTCACACTAAACGCGCGTGGAGATATTGCCGCCACGGAAGTGGATATTACCGTCTGCGCGTTTTCATATGACCATACTACAGCCAATGAATCGTCGGTATATTGAATCGCGAATTTTCCGTCATTTATATATCCCAGAGTGCCGTCGTCGCCCGGCGCCGTCCAGGTCAGATTTATCTCGTCATCGTTTGCCGTCGCTCCCGCAGCCAAATCCGTCACCGCCGCAGGTGCTATTATATCGGCGAGAAATGTTGAAATCATAATATCGTAATCCGTACCCGCTCCGGCGCCGTTATACGCGCATACTTTATACCAGTATGTGATTTCGTTTATTAAACCGCTATCGCTAAATGCAGACGGGATATAAGCATCAGAGAAATCTTTCAGCGTCATCGTACTCGTTATAAAATTATCAGTTGAACGCAAAATACCCCACAATGTATACGCCGGATTATTGTTAGCCGACCACGCTATATTAATTGAACTGCTTGCTCTTGAAACAACATAACTCGCCGCAGGGGCATTAGCAAGCGTAAACGCTGAAGCCGGTGCTGTTGCGCTTGTGCCTGACTCATTATACGCTTCCACATAAACCGAAGTCGATAAATTTACAGAAAGGCCCGTCTGTAACCAGTATGTCGTATCCGCGGGACGCGACGCCAGAATTTCATTATCCACCGCCCGTCGGACAAGGTAGCCGTCTTCGGGATTAGTTCCGCCGTTTGTGTCTGCCCAGCTCCAGTTTATTGAAAAACTTGATACTCCTATTCCTGAAAATGCACCGGCTGAAACTGGAGACGCGGGTTTTGTTTTAGTGGCAACAACCGTATCAAAAGAGCTCTCCATTCCCGACTCATTAAACGCCTGCACCTTATACCAGTAAGTCGTATTTCCAGCTAATTGATAAGTATCCGTGATTGAAGTGAGCGTATAATTATGTCCCGCCGATTTCAGCGTCGTTGTGCTCGTCGTAAAATTGTCCGTTGAACGGAGTACCCCCCACTTCGTATAAGCGGGATTATCGTTAGCCGACCAGTTTAACGTTACTGAAAAACTGCTTACGGAAATAACTCCGCTATCCGCGGGAGGATTTGCCAAAGTCCACACAAGCGACGAACTTGAAGTTACAACTCCACCGGCATTTACGGCCGCGGCATATGCCTGATACGATGTGTTCGGGCAAAGGCTTGTATGATTTGAACCTTCCGGCTCGTTTCCATCTAAGGTAGCGGTGGCAATTGCGAGATAAAAATTTCCGCCTGCTGATGAACAGTAAACCCTGTAGCCGATGGCATTGATTGAATGATTAGACCATGACCAGTCTATCTGTGTCGGAGATATGACCGAACCGCTGAAGTTCATCGGCGCCTGCACTTTTCCCCGCGAATTTCCGCCCATCGGCGGTTCGAACGTACAATCTATTGATGAAGTCGCGAATCTCAAATCGTAATTTGATGTGTTGGCATTATACGATGAATAAGCGATACATGCCCTCCCGCCGCTGTCAAAAGCGAGAGAATTATATTGTCCCATATCACGGGATGGCTCTAAGTTCCCGTCCACAATATTGGAATTCCAGTTCGGATAACTGGAATAGTTAAGTCTAAACCAGGTTGAAGGCTCGTGATAAACGATATGCGTATAGCCGTTACCGTCAAGAGCTATTGAATTAACATTGCTAACCGCCCCGAAATAAACGCTTGCGACCTCCCAACTGGAATCGGATAAGGACATCGCATACAAGATTTCTGTCCCTGTATCATCATAGGAAATGTGGACTGTTCCGTTCCCGTCAATCGCAATTGATGTATTTTTCCCGCTGTTTGAAGTGTCCACATCTTCAAATGCCCAACCCGACCGAGGCGTCCATTTCGCGTATTTTGTATTGTAAACCCCGATACTTGTCTCTTTTGAATAGGATATATGCGGATTTCCCAGTCCGTCCAGAGCAAGAGAACAATACTGACCATCACTGGCTGCATCTGCCGAGTCAATTGTCTGAATATCCCAGCCGCTTCCCGTCCATTTTGCATATTTGAGATTAGTGTTGCCAGTATCGTAATATGCAATGTGAGCATAGCCCCTGCCGTCAAGAGCCAATGAATTGTATTGTGGGAATAGGAAGGGACATCGTGACCCCCCTGGGAAGAAATATAGGTTTATCAGGTTGATTTGTTTTGGGGAAGAATATGAAAAGAAGATAAGGAT
>PHAM01000018.1 GCA_002841685.1 Elusimicrobia bacterium HGW-Elusimicrobia-2
TCCCATCTCCCGCTTTTATTAAAAGGGAATCGAAGCCGACTTGAGCGCGTCCTGTGGACGATAGTGAGCGCAGCGAACGGCAGCGAAAGCGGCCGGCTTAGAAGGAGCCGCGAGAGCGGCGGATGAGAAGGATTCCCATCTCCCGCTTTTATTAAAAGGGAATCGAAACTGAAAGCCCGCCGCAGGCGGGCTGAAAGTTCCTGTCGCCTGGGTAGCTCAGTTGGTAGAGCACTTCCTTGGTAAGGACGAGGTCACGGGTTCAATTCCCGTCCCAGGCTTAATATTTTTTGAATAAGTTGAAGAGAAAAAAAGAGGTAAAATGGCTGTAGATTTAATGACGATAGCTTTGCGCTGTTCCGAATGCAAAATGAAGAATTATTTTTTCAGGAAGAACAAGAAAAAAAAAGGCGCCGAAAAGCTTGAATTAAAAAAATATTGCTCAACCTGCAAAAAGCACACAGTGCACAAGCAGGCGAAAGTTTAGGCCCGTAGCACAACTGGCTAGTGCGCCGGTCTCCAAAACCGGAGGTTGAAGGTTCAAGTCCTTCCGGGCCTGAAAAAATCCCGTTAACAGCAGGACCGGAGTTCTTGGCGGCGCTTAATCATCAGCGTCCTCGCGGCCTTTTCGGCATTGAGCGTTTTCGCTATTTTCAATTTTGTATCAGTCTGTTTATTGATAAAATCTTCCAGCCAGATGATGCCGCCGATTTCAACTGGCGCATCTTCCATTTTTGACAGCATGTGCCTGTAAAATTCCAGCTGGATGGAATATTTCTCGAGTTTGCCGGAATTCATCGTGCGGCCCGTTTTTATGTCCCAAATAACATAGCGGCCGGATTGTTTTTCGATTATGTCTATTGTGCCGGCTATAAGAAGTTCTTCGTCGTGCACGATCGTTTCCGACAGGAGCTCTCCTTTGAAATTTAACTCGGAGAACTGATTGACGGCGGCCAGCATGCTTTCATCTTCCGGCTTTTTGCGGTGCTTGATATAATTTTCTATGGAAGAATGTACCTCGCAACCGGTCTGCGTTATTTTATCCCAGAAAGTCAGCACCTCGTCTTTTGTCCAGCCGTAATATCTGCTGTTGCGGTATCGTCTAACTCGGTCAGCTATTGTTTCGGCGTCAAATGGCTCAAAATTCTGTGAGATCAGCTGTGTGACGCTTATATAGTCATTGCCGTTCTCATCGCGATAACTGTGGTCTTCCTCGGTAAAAGTTATTTTTGCCATTTTCCCCCCCCCTCCAATATAGAACTTTATTATAGCAAATCCCGTCAAAACAGGCTCAAGTAAGTATCAAAGCCAACCCCTGTCGCCGTTTTTATTGACAGCGTCAAAGCAAGTTTGTATAAATTTCCCATAGGCCCGGACGCGTCAGACGGTTTCCGAGCTTGTCCGGAAATGAAAGCGCCGTCTGCGGAAAGCAATTATGGATTTTAAAGGATAAAAACAGAATGTCAAGAATACAAAAACTCATCAGATACGCGCTGCCGGCGCTTGTGTTTGTGAGCCGCTCTTTCGCGCAGGACCCCCTTTCTCCTTCCTGCGAAACCAACCTTTCTCCCGTACAGGCCGGGATTGTCATGCAATGGGAGAATTATTCGAGGAGCGCTTTCGGCAATGATTTCAGGAGCGGGAAATATTTTGTAAGAGTCCGGAAATATTCCTTTCCTTATCTCTACGGCATAAAGGTCGGAAGAGAGAATGTTTTTGAACCGTCTTCTCTATCGCTGGGCGCGATCGGCGCTGAATTTTCTTATGTGTTTGTGGAAGACAGCATAATAACCCCGACTCTTATGACGGGGGGAGAGGTGGTTTATTCCAGGAATTTTGACAACCGCGCGGTTTCGCTCGCCTCTCTGCACGCCCTCTTTTCCAAAGAAATCAATAAAGTAATGCCTTATTTCGGGCCGGAACTCAAATATGTGAGGTTAAAAGATGGCGTTTTTTCCGACGATGCGTTGAAGCTGAATTTTATTCTGGGGGTCAAGTTTTACACCTATCCGGGAACGAGCTACGGCATAAATTTTTCGCTTGGCTCGCTCGGCGGCTGGGGCGTTTATCTGAACAACTCATGGTAGAGCAAATAACAATATACGGCGACCCGGTGTTGAGGGAGCGCGCGGAGGAGATAAAGAATGTGGGTGATCTCGTGAGAAACATGCTGCGTGATATGGCTGAGACCATGGCCGAAAACGCCGGCATAGGTCTTGCCGCTCCCCAGGTGGGGATAGCACTGCGTGCGGCGGTGATCAACACGACCGGCAGAGAGAAGGATCTTATCTGTGTCGTTAATCCTGTTATAGAGGCATCGTCGGGAAAAGCCCTTATAAAGGAAGGCTGCCTCAGTATTCCCGGAATCTTTGAAAATGTGAAAAGGCCCGCGTTTGTCAGGGTGAGGGCCATGGATATTGACGGCAATGAGCGTATAATCGAGACCGGAGGTATGGATGCACGCGTCCTTCAGCACGAAATAGACCATCTGGACGGCATTCTCTTCACGGACAGAATACCGGTCTACAGAAAAATTTTTATCTGCAAAGCCCTTAGAAGACTCAAAGCCGGACGGAAATAAGGCACTCGGCTAATGAGAATCATTCTTTTTTCCACATCTGATGATTTTATCCGGAATCTTCCCCGCGTTCTGCTTGATGCCGGCAGCGTCGTGCCGGCTGTTGTCACCGGTTCCGGAACGGAAGTCCCTCTTCTTCCCGGGATTAAAAATCTCCGCCCCGGAGATGTCAATTCCCGGGAGTTTATAGAAGAACTGAAAAGTTTTCATCCCGATCTGTTTGTCGTCGTTTCATTCGGCCGGATATTTTCGGAAGATTTTCTCGCCGTGCCGGAACTCGGCGCCGTTAATATACATTTTTCTCTTCTGCCCGCATACAGGGGCGCCGCGCCTATCGAGTGGGCTGTTTTCAACGGCGAAAAAAGAACGGGTATCACGGTTTTTAAAATATGCAGGGAGCTCGATGCGGGGGATATTATAAACGCGAAAAGTTTTGATATCGCCGAGGGCGAGTCCGCGCCCTCTCTTTACAGCCGTCTGGCAAAAGCTTCCCCTGATGTCATAAGAGAAAGTATCCGTTTGGTAGAGGAACCGGCTTTCAGGCCTTCTCCTCAAGAAGGGTTGGCCAGCTTTGCCCGGAGACTTGAAAAAAAAGACGGCCTGGTGGATTTCAGAAAAGACAGCGCGGAGCTGATATACAGAAAGGTTCTGGCTTTTTCGGGAAAAATAAATATCACATCGATTATTCGCGGCGAGAGCGTCATTATCAAAGAGGCGCGGGTCCTTGAAAACGCTGTTTCCGGCGCTCCGGGAACAGTGCTTTCTCTTGAGAAGGACAACGGCTTCTCGGTCAACTGCGCGTCGGGCGCGCTTCTGATCACTTCGGTTCAGCCCGCCGGTAAAAAACGGATGAGCGGATGGGAATTTGTCCTTGGCCGGCGCCTTTCGCCCGGCGATCAGATATAAATCAGAGTTCGGGGATGACGGAATTTGAGATCAGCCAGCCTTTTTCGGTGAAGACCGTCTTAGCGGCGGTTTTTTTCAGCCAGCCGCGGGCTATGTATTTATCATGTTTTTTTCTATAGGAAACGCCTTCAAGCGTCCGGAGAGCGAGGAACTTCCTCTCAAAATGGATTTTTTCCTTAGTTAATTTTTCTTCTGATTTTTTCGCGGGATTAAGCAAATAGTCTGTCATCTCCGCTCCGGTGAGGCGACTGTTCCCGCAGGATGAGACCGCCCCCGCGCCAAGCCCCGCCCATGAACGGCCTTTCCAGTAATTGAGGTTGTGAAGGGATTGCCTGCTTTTACGGGCGAAGCTGGATATTTCATAATGCCCGTATCCGGCCTTTTTCAATTCTCCGCATAGCGTTCCGTACATGGACTCTGTTATTCTATCTTCCGGCGGCGCTTCTTTCAGAATTCCAGGCCTTCCGGAGGGGGGCGTGTAAATATAGGCCGAGATGTGTTCTGGCGAAAGGGCTATTATTTTTTTAAGTGTGCGGGCGAAGGTTTTTTCATCCTGTCCGGGGAAGGCGTAGATGATGTCCGTGTTGATGTTGTCAAATCCGGCCTTACGTGCGGCGCGGAAAAGTTCTTCCGCATCCTCCGGCGAATGTTCTCTTCGGGCTTTTTTCAAAAGCACCGCGTCAAGGAACTGTATCCCGATGGAAAGGCGGTTTACGCCGTTGTCGCGCAGAAAGGCCAAAAGCTCTTTTGTCGCCGAGCGCGGATTCAGCTCCACTGTCGTTTCGCAGTTTTCGGCAAAGCTGAAATGCCGTCTCAGAATGTCAAAGAGAAGCGTGAATTCTTCGCTCGTGAAGACGGAAGGCGTCCCCCCGCCGATATATAGGGTTTTGATCTTTCCGCAAAGGGCTTTGAAATAAAGAGCGTCCTTTTTCAGCGCCCGGATGTAGGCGGCCTTGAGAGAAAGATCCGTCTGTGAATAGAAATCGCAGTAGGAGCATCGCCTGCGGCAGAAGGGCAGATGAATATAAAGTGAGCGGATCATTTTTTTAATGAGGATGGTTTTTCAATTAGGAACCGTCCCCATTGACCGTAACGTTAAAAAGCCCGAGAGCGGAATCGAACCGCTGACCTGCTCATTACGAGTGAGCTGCTCTACCAGCTGAGCTACCCGGGCGTTAATCAGTTAATAGGAACCGTCCCCATTAATGCGGCTCATTAACACAAATTATAATTTTTGCTATTATAATTTGCAATGACTAAAACAGATAAGATATGGCTTGTGACGGCGCTTCCTCTTTTCGCGCTCATGATCGTGATAATGGCGAGGGTGTTTTCCTATGACAGAAGTGTGGCGGGAAGCAGGGCGCTCAAAACCGATAAATACAGCATAGCGCTGGAGGGCGGGGAATTCATAGGTTTCTGGAGGAATTTCTATAAAATAAAGAAGGAGTCCCCTGATAAAGCTCTGTCCATAAGGATTGTCTCGCCGGAAGACATGATGTACGCCATGGTAAATTTTGAAATAAAGGGGATCGACCCATCAAGGGCTCAATTGTCCGGCGCGGCCTTTTCGGAAATAGATAAATTCTTCAACACGATAAAATTCACTATCAGGGCGGGAAGCAGAAAGGACATCTCCTTGAGGATACAGGAACAGGCGCCTCCCGCGCGGCGGGACGGATGAAAGAAGTTGAGGTAATGAGAGTTTTTTTTGATTTTGTCTCGGCTTCCGCCATGGTTATACTGATCACTAAGGATAAGAGCAGGGTGATGCCGATCTGGATAGGGGTTTTTGAGGCGCAGGCCATCCAGAGCGCGCTGGACGGAGAGTCTTTTAAAAGGCCGATGACGCACGATCTTTTGAAAAATGTCATAAACGCGTCCGGCGGCAGGGTGGATTATATCCTTATTTCCGAGGTTGTTGACAACACTTTCTACAGCAGCATATACATCGCGCGCGCCGGCTCTCAGACGGAAATTGACGCGCGGCCCTCCGACTCGCTCTGTATCGCCGTTAAAACCGGCGCTAAAGTATATGTCGCGGATCCATTATATGATAAATTCGAAGAGCGGGAAGTTTTTGAAAAAAAGCTTAAAAGCGATTTTTACAGCATGTTCCTTGAGAGCGTAAACAAGGATGAATTGAGGAAAGCCTGAATTTGAGATCATGAAAAAAACAAAATTAAAAAGCGGAAAGATAAGAGCTGTTTATCCGGGCAGTTTTGACCCCGTGACCAGGGGTCATATAGATGTGGCAAAGCGCGCGATATCGGTTTTTGACGAAGTGGTGATAGCCGTTATAAACAATCCTTCCAAAAAAACCCGTTTCAGCGTAGCGGAGAGAATTTCCATGCTGAAAAAATCCCTTGTCCGCGAGGGCCTTGGAAAGGTGAAAGTCGATTCTTTTGAAGGCCTTCTGGTTCATTATATGAAAACGATCAAAGCCGGTATCATAGTCAGGGGCCTGCGGGCCGTGAGCGATTTTGAGTATGAATTCCAGATGGCGCTAATGAACAGGGCGCTTGCCCCGGATATCGAGACCGTTTTTTTCATGACTGACGCCAAATATGCTTATTTGAGCTCGTCCATTGTCAAAGAAGTCGCATCCCTCGGCGGCGATGTGTCTTCCGCCGTTCCTCCGTCCGCCGCTGCCCAACTTAAGAAGAACAGATGAATTCCGCTTTTATCTCCCTGATGTCTCTGGTTTTTTTCGCTGCGGGGTATAGATACTACGCCGTGAAGATGAGGCGCGTCTGGAAAATTTCAAAGGATAATATCACGCCCGCTCACGCAAAATATAACGGAATGGATTTTGTGCCGGCCCGAAACTGGTTTTTTCTGTTCGGCCATCATTTTTCGTCCATTGCCGGCGCGGGCCCCATACTCGGGCCCGTCATCGCCTGCGCTATATGGGGCTGGCTTCCGGCGCTGATATGGGTTGTGCTGGGTTCCATATTCATAGGCGGCCCGCATGATTTTTCGGCGCTGATGCTATCCGTCAGAAACGGCGGATCTTCCATAGCGGATGTGTCGGAAGAGCTTCTGGGGAAAACGGCGCGGTTTTTTTTCTCTGTTTTTCTTCTGCTGGCGCTTGTTCTCATCATCGCGGTTTTCGCCATAGTCACGGCAAAAACGCTTATCGCCACTCCGCAGATAGTCATTCCGACCTTCGGGCTCATCTTCACGGCGGTGCTGACGGGGCTGATGCTCTACAGGTGGAAGACAAACGCCGTTCTGTCCACTCTTATGGGACTCGCGCTGATGGTACTTCTTGTGGCGGCGGGTCAGAGATACCCGGTCGGGTTGAACTGCGCCGATCCCCTGCGTTTGTGGACGCTGATCCTTCTCATTTATGCCGGCGCCGCCTCGATACTGCCGGTTAATATTCTGCTGCAGCCGAGAGACTATCTTTCCTCGTATTTGCTGTTCGCGGGGCTGATCATCGGTTATGCCGGAATTTTTATTTCCCGGCCTGTCATCAATGCCCCCGCGTTTGTTTCCTTCACTTCGGTTCAGGGTTTTGTCTGGCCGACGATTTGTATCTTCATAGCCTGCGGCGCAATATCGGGTTTCCATTCTCTTGTGGCGTCGGGCACAACTTCAAAGCAAATATCCGACGAGAGGAGCGCTTTCAGGATCGGTTACGGCGCAATGATCCTTGAGGGCGTTTTGGCGGTTTTGGCGATCCTGGCTGTAACGGCAGGCCTCAAATGGAACGGCCCCGGTTCCTATCCCGCAATGGTCTCCGGCGGTGACTGGATAGGCGTTTTTTCCGCGGGATTCGGCAATATAACCCGGCCGGTTATCGGTAAATGGGGATCTTTTTTCGCCGTGATAATGCTGAATGCTTTTGTGATGACGACGCTCGATTCGGCCACGAGGATAACCAGATATATCGGCCAGGAGCTGTTCGGGGATTCCCTGAAAATAAAACTTTTCAAAAATAATTTTGTGATCACCGCCGTCATTCTTATGGCGGCGTGGTGGTTTTCTACCGGGCCGCAGGCGAGGATATGGCCGCTTTTCGGCGCGTCAAATCAGCTGATAGCGGCGCTGGGCCTTCTTGTCGTGTCGGCGTATCTGTTCACAAAGAAAATGCCTTCTGCTCATGCCGTTTTACCCGGCGTTTTTATGCTCGTGACGACAGTGACGGCCCTTGTGTTTGAGATGATTAAAAATTACGGTGAGAATAAATTCCTTTTTATTCTCGCGCTGCTTTTACTGGCCATGGCGGTTTTTATGATAATCGCCGCGGGGAAGCGGATGGCGCTCTTAAAAAACCGAGAGGATAATATTATCCCGGGGGAGAAATAATGATTAAAAATTTTGTTCTTGACACCAATGTTCTGATCCACGATCCGGCGAGTATTTTTTCGTTCGGCGACAACAATGTCATCCTTCCCATCACCGTCATAGAGGAGCTGGACGGTTTGAAGAAGTTCCATGACGAGAGGGGCAAGAGCGCCCGTAGCGCATCCCGCCGCATTGACGGGCTGAGGAAAAGGGGTTCTCTCGTCCAGGGAGTTAAGAGCAGGGAGGGCGGCACCGTGAAGGTGCTGATAGGCTCCGGAGAAAAACTGCCTGATTCTTTCGCCTCAAAAGCCGATAACACTATCCTTTCTTTCGCTGTGCACCTTAACAAAACGGCGGGCGGCGTTGTTTTTATCTCAAAAGACATAAATATGAGGATAAAGGCTCAGGTCCTCGGTCTTGAGACCGAGGATTATGATACGATGAAAGTCAATTTTTCGGAGCTCTATAACGGCTGGCGGGAAATTGAAATGAGCCCGGAAGGAATAAATAAATTTTATTCGGACGGCGTGATCGTACCGGAGGGCGAATTCCTGGAGAACGAGTATCTGATAATGAAGAATGCCGCCGACCCCAAACAGACAGCCCTGGCGAGATTCAAGAAAGGCAAGGCGGTGAAGCTCCTTCAGCCCAAGAGCATGCTCTGGGGGGTGAAGCCGCTCAATGTGCAGCAGACTTTCGCGATAGAAAGTCTTATGGACGACAAAATAAAACTTGTGGCTTTCATAGGTATCGCCGGAACGGGAAAAACACTGCTGGCGCTCGCGGGCGGTTTGTCAAAAGTTTTTGATGACAACGCCTACCGGAAGCTCCTGATTTCCCGGCCTGTCATAGCGATGGGTAAGGATATAGGTTATCTCCCGGGTACTAAAGAAGAAAAGCTCGCGCCGTGGATGAGGGCTATTTACGATAATCTGGAATTTCTTGTTTCCGCCTCCGGCAAAGGCGAAATGGGAGGAGAAGACCTTGAATCGCAGGTGGACTGGCTTTTTTCCTCGGGGAAAATAGAGGTGGAGGCTCTGACCTACATAAGAGGCCGGAGCATTCCCAAACAATTTATGATCGTTGACGAAGCGCAGAATCTCACGCCTCACGAGCTGAAGACTATTGTTTCCCGCGCGGGCGAGGATACAAAAATAGTGCTGACCGGAGATCCTTACCAGATCGACAATCCTTATCTTGACGCCTCTTCTAACGGGCTGACATACATCATAGAAAGATTCAAGGGGCAGGAGGTGTTCTCCAGCATGACTTTTGTGACATCCGAACGGAGCCCCCTGGCGAGGCTTGCCGCCGAATTGCTGTGAGTGCGGCCAACGAAGCAAACGCGGAGGCTCTCCGCAAACAGATGCGTGTGGACCTTCATCTGCACACCTATTTCTCCGACGGTTTTTACAGCCCTGAAGAACTGATAAGAAGAGCGTGTCTGCGTCAGCTCAGCGCCATCGCCCTCACCGATCATGACACGACAGATGGTGTGGAGAGGGCTGTTCTGGCCGGGGCCCGTTACGGTGTGGAGGTGATCCCCGCCATTGAGCTTTCAACGCAGGGCTTCAGCGACAAGCATGACGAGATACATATATTGGGTTATTACATAAACTGGAGAACGGTTTATTTCCAGAAGAAACTTTCGCTTTTCCGCGGCGCCCGTCTTAAAAGGGCTCATGTGATCTGCGATAAACTCAACGGTCTGGGGATTCCCATAGACAGAAAGGTCATTTTTGAAATGGAGGGCCGCGGGAGCGTCGGAAGAATACATATAGCGAAAGCTCTTGTGGCGGGAGGCTATGTCAAGGACATAGATGACGCTTTTCAAAAATACCTGATCAGGGGCCGGCCGGCTTTCGCGCAGCGTTTGAAGCTTCTTCCCGAAGAGGCGATCGATATGATAATCAGTATCGGCGGGATCCCGGTGCTCGCGCACCCGAAATTCGGCGTTCCCACAAAAAAAATCGCGCAGTATCTCGTCAAAAAAGGCCTTAAAGGCATAGAGGTTTATTATCCGGGGCTGACGCCTGCGGAAATTCAGAAATACAGGTCCTGGGCGGAAGAAATGGGTCTTCTCGTCACGGGCGGATCCGATTGCCACGGCGAACTTCCGGGCCGCCCGGAGTCTATAGGCCGTCAGTACGTGCCCTATATGTCGGTGGTGAAGATGAAAGAGTTTAAATACATGATGATGAGGAAGAATATGGGGCTATTTGAAGAAGTATGACTACAGAAAAATTTTACAAAGAATATTACGGCAGTCCCGTGATAAGGGGTGTGATAAAGGGGCAGTTCAATGACGCCGCTTTTGCCGTCGGCAGCGGCCCTTTTCTAAAAAATCAGAAATGGCATTTCCCCGTGAAGATCTCGCCGGTATCCGCCCTGGACGAATTTATGGCCGAGGGGCTTGATATTTACAGGCCGGCTGTTTCCACGGGCGAAGCTTTTTATATATTCTGGGATCTTGAATACTATAACAAAAAACAGAGGTCATATATTTACAGGCATCAGCGGAAAGTTTTTTCATGGATGGAGCCCTTTATAAAAGATATAAGCTCCCTGCTTGACGGCTACGGCATCAATTATATCCTCGACACCACCGCGTCGGGTTATCACTACTGGATGAAGATCTCAAAAAAATCGGCTATCTTCAGAGCGCTCGCGGAAGAGGGTTTCATAACTGACAGCCTGAGGGAAAAATACTCCATGGTTGTGCCCGGTGATATAAAGCGCTCAAAACCCGTACCGGAAGAAGACGGCCGGGTCTACGACTGCGCGGGAAAACTGCTTGAATATCTTACACAAAAAATAAGAAAAGAGATGCCGCGCGCGAAAGACGGGATAGACATGACAATTTCAGATTCGCCTCCTGTCGCCGGCGTCCGCCACGACGGTTTTTCATCGGACATAACGCAGTACGCGCACCCGCTATTCATGAGGGTGTTCCGGGTTATAGCGTCTTTACATCAGAAGAACGTACTCTACTATGGAGGAAGATTGCCCGCCGTGGACATAGTCAGGAGAAAAAACATGTCTATGTCAAAAGTGCTCGACTGTATGTGGGACGCGGGGAAAGCTGTAAGCCTTTTTCGCGATTTCTCCCCCGCGCTTGATTATTCGGATAAAGGTTTTTTGAAACTTTTCAGAGAGTACAAAAAAAGTGTGACGGGAAAATTGCACAGGGAGTTTGAGAACGCCGCGCCGGAGAAATTACACATCGACGATGAGCCGGAAAAGATCAGAAAATATTTTGCCCCGAAAAAGGCCAACCCTTCTTTGCTGGAGCCCTCGGTTCTGCAGGGAATAATAGACCATTATTCGGCGCTCGGCGCCGGAAAACTCAAGGGCGCCCTCAAGATCATAGGCGAGTATTATAACGATCCGTCGTACCGCTGGTATAACAAAGAGCGTTTTACGGGGATAGACTGGATAAAGTATGACGCCGAGCAGGCCGCGCATTTCTGGGGCCGGGTTTATTTCACGCAGTTTAAGCTGGACGGGAAGGTGAAAAATGGATAACAGGTTTACGAAAAGGGCCCAGCGGGTGCTGGCCAACGCTGACAGGGCCGCGAAAGACATGAATCATTCCTATATAGGGAGTGAGCATGTGCTCATGGGACTTCTGATGCTCAGCGACGGAATAGCCGTGCAGATCCTCTCGGCGTTGGGCGTCAAAGCTGAGGATATGATCAGGGATATAAAGAACCTTCTGGGTGAGGGAGACAATCTTATACGGCTGGGGCCAATTCCTTTTTCTCCGCGTGCCAAAAGGATAATAAACGGCGCATCCGTTGAGGCCAAGGCCCTGGGCCAGCCCTTCGTGGGCACCGAGCACATACTCCTGGCGGTGCTCGGCGAGGCCAGCGGCATCGCCGCGCAGGTTCTCAGATCTGCGGGTGTTTCCTACGAAGCGGTGATGGATTACCTGAAAGAAGCCCCCGATACCGGAGAAATTTTTTCTCCTTCTCCGGAAAAAAATACGGCTTTTTCGCCGCCGGTCAAAACGCCGCTCCTCAATAAATTCAGCAGGGATCTCACAAAAGCCGCGCGTGACGGCGAGCTGGATCCCGTAGTGGGAAGGGAAAAAGAGGTGTCGAGGGTCATACAGATACTCTGCCGCCGCACCAAAAACAATCCGGTTCTCATCGGTGATCCGGGCGTCGGGAAAACGGCTGTCGTGGAGGGCATAGCCCAGCACATCGTCAGCGAGAGCGTGCCGGAGATAATTCACGGCAAGAGGGTGGTGTCTCTTGATATGGGCTCTATTGTCGCCGGCACCAAATACAGAGGCGAGTTTGAGGACAGGATGAGAAAACTGCTGGATGAGATAAAAAAAGAAAAAGGGCAGATAATACTTTTTATAGACGAGCTCCATCTTGTCGTGGGCAGCGGCTCCGCGGAAGGCGCGCCGATGGATGCCGCGAATATGCTCAAGCCCCTTCTTGCCCGGGGTGAGCTGCAGTGCATCGGGGCCACAACGCTGAATGAATACAGAAAATACATAGAGAAAGACGCGGCTCTGGCCCGGCGCTTTCAGCCGGTTATGCTCGACGCTCCGACGGTGGAGGAGACGATTGAGATATTGAAAGGCCTCAGGGATAAATACGAGGCCTATCACGGCGTCCGTTACAGCGATGAGGCGCTTCAGGCGGCCGCGCAGCTTTCGGACAGGTATATAACCGACAGGTTCCTGCCGGACAAGGCCATTGACCTTGTGGATGAGGCAGGCAGCGAGATCAGGATAAAAAAATCGGAGCGATCCCCTGAATTCATGGCATTGCAGAAAACGCTCAAGGGAATACGCTCGGAAAAAGCCGAGGCCATATCGGGCCAGGAATTTGAGAAAGCCGCGCAGTTAAAAAGAGAGGAAACCCGCATTGCGGACGAGCTCAAAGAACTAAAAGAAGCAAGCAAGGGAGATAAAACAGTCACAGAGGTGACCGCCGAGGACATGGCGCGGATTGTGGCGGGCGTGACGGGCATACCTGTTTTTAAGCTGACGGAAAAAGAATCCCAGCGGCTTTTAAATATGGAGAAGGAGCTTCACAAGGACATTGTTTCCCAGGATGAGGCCATTAGCGTTGTTTCCAGGGCTCTGCGCCGGGCGCGGACGGGTTTACATGAATCCGGCCGGCCGATAGGTTCGTTTATTTTTCTGGGCCCGACGGGAGTGGGCAAGACGTATCTGGCGCAATGCCTGGCGAAGTTCCTCTTTGGCGACGAGGATTCCGTTGTAAGGGTGGATATGTCCGAGTATATGGAACGGCACAGCGTCTCGCGCCTCGTGGGGGCGCCTCCCGGTTATGTGGGTTATGACGAAGGCGGCCTTTTGACAGGCCTTGTGCGCCGCAAGCCGTATTCGGTCATTCTGCTGGATGAGATAGAGAAGGCGCATCCCGATGTGTTCAATATACTTCTTCAGATAATGGATTCGGGTTTTCTGACGGATTCGCTCGGACACAGGGTGAATTTTAAAAATACCGTTTTGATCATGACGAGTAATCTGGGGGTTAAAAGTGCCGGCGAAAACAGGAGTATGGGTTTCGCCGAAAAGAGCGGGTATGATTTCAAGGAAATGGAAAATGAGATAAAAGAAGAGCTGAAAAAATATTTCCGGCCGGAATTTCTCAATAGGATAGACGCCGCAGTCGTGTTCAGGCATCTCTCAAAAGAGGATGTCCTGAAAATCGTGGATATGCTGCTTGCGCGATTGAAAAAGCGTCTTGATGAGAAAAATATCAGCGTTGAATTTGATGAAAAAACGAAAGAGTTCCTTGCCGAAAAAGGTTTTGATAAATCCCTCGGCGCGCGTCTCTTGAAAAGAACGATACAGGATATTGTTGAGGACCCCCTCTCGGAGCGGATATTATCATCAGGGCTCTCCATCGGAGCGAAAGTAAAAGCCGTGGTAAAAGACGGTAAAATAGATTTTGTGCCCATCTCGCCGGAAAAGACAAATACCGGGGGCTGACTTAATTACGCCCAGACGAGCGTTTTTGTGACCTTTTCTTCCGTCTCTACCGGATAGATGCGGTAAACCAGTTCTTCGGGTTTGAACCAGAGCTTGATCTCTCTTTCCGCTTCCTCGGGAGATGATGACGCGTGTATTATATTTTCGAAAAGGCCCTTTGTGGTGATCCTGCCGTATGATCCGCGTATTGAGGTCGGGTCGGCTGATTCGGGGTTTGTGCCGCCGCATATATTACGCACGAGAGTTATGGCGTTGTCCCCGTGATAAACCAGAGCGAGGACTTTTTTTCTACCGTGGAGATTGCCCATAAGGTAATCGAGCAATTCGTCAAAAAAGGGTTTGTCTTTCATGTGGCAGTAATGTTCGCCCGCCAGTTCCCGGGTCACGCAGACGGCTTTTGCCGCGGCGATCTCCAGTTTTGCCTCGGAGAGGCGCGTGAGAATATTTCCTGTGAGGGATTTCTTCAGCCCGTCCGGTTTAATAATCACCAATGTTTGTTCAGCCATAATCAACAGCAGAGTAGTAAATAACCTCATAAAAATCAAGGGCCGGCGATTTCCCGCTTGTGTGATAAATATCAACTTGCATTAAAACCCGTTTCTTGTATATAATTTGACTATGGGCATAAAGCAATCGCATAGAAAACATGACAGAATAAAAGATACCCTGCTTCTGGACGTGTATAAGCCGGGCGCTTTTCAGCCGGCCTGCCGGGCTTGTCTGGCGGATATCAGCGCGGGAGGCGCCGGGCTGGAATCCACATACCGGTTTAACCTCGGAGACAGGATAAACCTTGTTTTCAAAATGGAAGATGATAAAGAATATGTGATAGACGCCGTTGTCAGGAGAGTGTCCCGTTCCACGGGGACTTTTTCTTATGGGGTTGAATTTATCGCCGAGGGTTTTTTCAGGCGCTGGGCTCTGAAAAAGTTCGTCAAAAAACTTCTTAACTCCTGAATGAAATATTTAGCGGCGCCGTGGAGAGACAAATATTTTGACATGAAACAGGACGGGTGTATTTTCTGCAAGGCTGTCAAGGCGAAAAAAGACAGCGAAAATTTTGTTGTCATGAGGGGCGAGAAATGCTTTCTCATGCTGAATCTTTTCCCTTACACAAACGCTCATGTAATGGCCGCGCCCTACAGGCACACGGGGGATGTGACGAAGCTCAGCGCCGAGGAAACCTCGGAGATGGCCGCAATGGTCGTTAAAGCGGTTACCGCGATGAAAAAACTTTTTCATTGCGAAGGTTTTAACATAGGCGTGAATCAGGGCGCCGCCGCCGGGGCGGGTTTCGCGTCTCACATACACACGCACATAGTCGGGCGCTGGAAGGGAGATACCAATTTTATGACAACTCTTGCCGCCACGCGCGTGACGCCCTCGTCGCCGGAAAAAATATATAAGATGCTCAAAAGGGAGCTGGCGTAGATCATGGAAGTCGTTTTTCTCTCATCCGAGGTGGTGCCTTTCGCCAAAACCGGCGGCCTCGCCGATGTGGGAAGGGCTCTTCCCGACGCGCTTGCGGCGGCGGGGATCAAAGTCAATGTTTTTATGCCGCTGTACGGGGTTGTCGAGTCTAAAAAGGCGGGGATCAAAAAAATTAAAAAACTTTCTCTGCGATTCGGCGGCAGAACGTACGCGTATGAGGTCTGCGGAAAAGAAGAAAAAGGCGTGAATTTTTATTTTATAAAACAGAAAATTTTTTTTGACCGCGAGGGGATCTACGGTTCTTTAAGCGGCGATTATCCGGACAATGCCTCGCGTTTCATTTTTTTCCAGAAAGCTGTCCTCCATTCTCTGAAAAGTTTAAAGATAAAAGCCGATGTTATACATCTGAACGACTGGCAAACAGCTCTTGTGCCGAAATTCCTTTCAAACGGGCAATCGCGCGTGCCGACTGTGCTCACGGTGCACAATCTCGCGTATCAGGGCGAATACGACGCGAAATCAGCGAAGTACGCCGGGCTTAAAAAGAGCGAGATGCTTTACGGCAGCAGGTTCAACAGCCTCGCCTACGGTATCAGCGGCGCAACCGCGGTTACAACGGTGAGCCCCACATACGCTAAAGAAATGAAGACGAAAAAGTTCGGCTGCGGCCTGGAATATTTTCTGAAAAAAAGAGGCCCTTATTTCAAAGGCATATTGAACGGCCTTGATTACGGCCTTTGGAATCCCTCTTCTGACAAGGCGATAGCCGCATCTTACAGCGCTACTTCTCCTGAGGGCAAAGAAAAATGCAAGAAAGCTCTGCAGAAGGAAATGGGCCTTCCTCAAACTGACGCGATGCTTGTCAGCTTTGTGGGGCGTCTGGCCATGCAGAAGGGCATGGATATAATGGTGCCGGCCCTTCAAAGATTGATCTCCGGCAAAATACAGTTTGTTATGCTCGGAACAGGGGATGTCCATTATCATCGTGTTTTAAGCGTGCTGGCAAAGCGCTTTCCTAAAAATTTCGCTCTGCGCCTTGATTTTGACGACGATATGGCTCACAGGATCTACGCGGGAAGTGATCTGTTCCTTATGCCGTCGCAGTATGAGCCCTGCGGCCTGGGGCAGATGATAGCTTTTTCATACGGCGCCGTTCCTGTCGTCAACAAAGTGGGCGGGCTCATGGACACGGTATCCGAATATTCTCTCCACAGGAAAACGGGCACGGGTTTTCTGCTCGAGGATTACAGTTCAGCCGCTCTTGAAAAGGCTCTGCGCAAAGCCATGGGGATTTATGGGAAGCGCTCCAGATTCAGGGAATTGTCCGCGCGCTGCATGAGACAGAGATTTTCGTGGCAAAAATCCGCTTTAAAATATATACGGCTGTATAACAAACTCATAGACGAGTCCGGCGCCCCGCCACTGCGGCCGCTGAGGAAACCATAGAAATGGAAATAGGTATATCCACAGGGCTTTTTTATCACAAGGATATTTTCCCCTGCCTTGATAAGTTCGCCCGGGCCGGTTTCCAGAATATAGAGATCTGGGCCGGAGCGGGAGATTGGGGGAAAAACACCCATTTTGATTATAACGACGAAGATGTGCTGGTAAAGATCAAGACTATGGCGTCTCTTAAAAAAATGAATATATGTTCCGTGAACGCGCCTTTCAGCGGTAATCTTGATATTTCCTCTGTTGATGAGATACAGAGGAGCATAGCTGTGAGCGAAATAAAAAAAGCCGTTGTGCTTTGCGAATTTTTCAAAGCGGGGTATCTCGTCGTTCATCCGGCGGTTAAGGCGCTGCCGCTGACGGACAGGGCTTTTGTGGAAAAGAAAATCAGCCAGGTAAAAAAAAGCCTGGCCGATATCCTTGACAACGCCATGCTCCACGGGGTGAAGATCGCCTGCGAAAACCCCTCCCCGAATCTTCTGGGGGGCTGGGCGCAGGACCTCATGGAAATAATAAAGGATTTTCCCAAAGAGCACATGGGGATATGTCTTGATACCGGCCACGCGAACCTGATAGAGCCGCCGGATCAATATCTTGAGAAAATGGCGCCGCGCCTGATGGCGCTGCATGTGTCGGATAATTCCGGAGATTATTCCTCCCATCTTCCTCCGGGTGACGGTAAAATAGACTGGAAGAAATTCGCCGCGGCGCTGCATAAATGCGGTTTTAAGGGTGTGTTTATGCTGGAGATTCTCGGCGCCGCGAGGTTTTCGGATCCCGCGAAGGTGTTGAAAAAAGCCTTTGATAACGCGTCGGAAATCGTGAGAAAGGGGGATATGTGAAGATAGGGATAATGTCGGATTCGCATGAAAATATGCCGGCGATATCCGAGGCCGTGAAAATCTTTAACCTCGAGAAGGTGGAGAAGGTTTTTCACGCCGGAGATATGATCTCCCCCATAACGCATGCCGAATTCAGAAAACTCAAATGTCCCATGATAGCCGTTTTCGGCAACAATGACGGCGAGAGGGCATACCTCAGGGAGAAATTCAGGGGGCTGGCGGAATTTTATGATTTTTACAGCGGCGACTGCGGCGGACGAAGGGTATTCATGGTACATGTGCCGGATTTTGTTGAGGATATAGCGTCTAAAGGCAATTATGACATTGTCATATACGGACACACGCACAAAACCGACATAAGAAAGTCGGGCGGGGCGCTGATAATCAATCCCGGCGAATGCGGTTCATGGCTTCTGGGAAAAAAATCCGTGGTTATACTTGAAACAGAGGATTTATCCCACAGGCTGATAGATTTGAGTTAGAGGGAGGTTTGGCTTTATGGATATGATTGACATTCTGACGGCGGCGGTTAAGATGGGGGTTTCCGATATTCATGTTGTGCCGAAAAAACCCGTGATGGTCAGGAAAAACGGCGCCATGATCCCACTTCCTGAATATCAGGACACGCCTCTTTCGGGAGATGATACAAAAACGCTTATATACGGAATGCTCCTCGACGATCAGAAGAGCCAGTTTGAGGAGCACCACGAGCTGGACTGCTCTTTTCAGATAGAAAATATCAGCCGCTTCCGGGTCAATGTTCTCATGCAGAAAGACGGCGTCGCCGGGGTGTTGAGAGTAATATCTTCGGCAATACCGTCTCCGGAAGCGCTCGCCTTCACGCCGGCCATGATGGAATGTATGAAATATCCCAGGGGCATGGTGCTCGTCACAGGGCCCACGGGTTCGGGTAAATCCACGACTCTCGCGGCGATGCTCGAGACGATCAATAAGGAAAGGAAGGATCACATCCTCACCATAGAAGACCCGATAGAATTCGTCTATCAGTCAAAGGGCTGCGTTTTTACCCAGAGGGAGGTGGGCGCCCACACCAACAGTTTCACGAGCGCCCTGCGGGCGGCGCTGAGGGAAGACCCCGATATCGTTCTCGTCGGGGAAATGCGGGACCTTGAAACAATAGGCGCGGCTCTGACCATAGCCGAAACCGGCCATCTTGTTTTCGGGACACTTCACACCACAGATGCCCCCCAGACGGTTGACAGGATCATAGACGTTTTCCCCTCCCACCAGCAGGCTCAGGTCAGGACACAGCTGTCGGTGACGCTAAAAGCCGTGATAACGCAGCAGCTCCTGCCGACGCCCGACGGAAAAGGCCGCGTGGCCGCCAGAGAGATCCTCATCGTTACCCCCGCCGTGGCCAACCTCATAAGAGACGGTAAAACCCATCTCATTTACGGCGCTCTTGAGACCGGAATGAAATTCGGCATGATATCCATGGACAAAGCCCTCGCCCAGCTCGTAAAGGCGGGAAAAGTAACCAAGGAGGCGGCGCTGGCGAAATCCGGCAACCCGGAAATGATGAATCAGTATATCGCCTCCCTTGGACGGGCTCCCGGCGGTATGTCAGGAGGTATGCCCGGCGCCGGCGGCGCCGGACCCTCCAAAAGGCCGTTCTGAATATGCGCTCCTCCGTGTTAAATAATTTTTTGAGCAGACATTTATTACGCTTCATCCGCAGTCCAGTTAGGCGAGTTGTTAGAGTAGTTAGGAGTGATAATACTGATTATGTCTGAAATTATTGGGAAATTAGGTAATAATTTGGGCCTAAAAGAGGTGTTGCGCTGTAAGGTGTATAGGACAATACGATTTCCCCGACGATAGTATCCTTGCTGGAAGATACGTCGTTGGGAGGATGGGGAATATTTTGATATAACGAATTTTAAATACAATATGGGGGAGCAAATGATGAGGAATATAAAAGTGAATTCAATTTTCAAGAAGATTCAAAAACACAATATCCCCGGAGGAACAATATGAAAAAATATTTAGCTCTCAAGGGATTTCAAAACAATAAAATAAAAATCATTCTCATCGCCCTATCCTTTTTCATTCTGATAATACCGGCTTTGGCTGAAAAATCATCCCCGCAAACAGGAGCAGAACAATATGAAGTATATGTTCCGACAGTAGTCATTCAAGCAAAATGGGGAACAAAAGCGGGTGAATTTGGGTACAAAATAGTTCCTGCCCACGGAGAAGTCCTTCATGGTAAAGAAAAATCGAAAATTATTGTAGGCCCTACTTGTATATCTGTAAATGAAAACGGTGAAATATATGTATTGGACACGGTAAACAAAAGAGTTCTGAAGTATGACAAACAGGGGGAATTTATAGATGCAATCAATCTCGAATTACCCGAAGATATTATTTACGATAATTATGCTTTTCAAGAGATGTACATTGGCAAGAACGGACATATATACCTCCGCTATACGATTAGCATTGGATCTTGGTTTATATTTAATAGAAAAGGCCATCTCGTTAAAAGGATTATAGATAAAAAATCTGCTGAGACAACTATGATAATGTTTCAAAATGCGAAAAAAGATATAGCCGACGCTAAAAATGATGTTTATGGAAAGTATGCTCCTGATAAGAAGAAAGAGGAGTTAAAATGGCAGGAAAAACGGATAAAAAAATATGAAGATATTTATGCGGATTCAAAAACAGTATTATTGGATTGGTATGCTGAAGGAAAGATGTTTAGAACTAATTTGCAAGGTAATATTTATCTAGGTGAGAATCATAAAATTAATTATGGAAATATTAAAAAAATGACAAAAAAACAAATTGCAAATATCCAAACAGAAACGCTTTCTGAAAAATATAAAAAAATACGAAAACGGATAAAGCCACTTCCATTTAAATCGGATGATGGAAAAGAAATTACATTATACGACGGATTAACAGGGGAAGAATTTGTAACTAACGCAGGGGATATTTACAAAATAGTAAGAAGTTTTAACCCCAATAATTTTTCTACTGTCAAAATAATAAAATGGACGAGAAAAAAATGAAAAGGAGTTTTTCTTTTTTACTACCATTAATTATTTGTAATTCAACGGTTTTTGCAATGAATTATGGACAAGCCATAGTAACTAAAGCTAATAGTGCAATTGGAAAACCTTATTCCACTGGAAATCCACCTAATGAAACTCCTTGGCCTTGTTCTGGCGGGCATTTTGATTTTTCAAATTGGACAACAGCTACGGGATTTGATTGTTCAGGCTTAGTAAGTTGGGCAGCAGATTTACGACGAAGGTATCTTACCTCTGATCTGGTTGGCGGTACATTTAGCATAAGACCATGTCCAACTTGGGATACTTTACAGGCGGGTGATTTATTATACACAAGCGGAGTAGCAGAAACTGGGTTCCCAGACCCACATATAATGATTTATAAAAGTCGCGTAGGGAATGAAATAAAAATTATTCACGCGGGTAGTGGTGGAGTGCAAGAAAAAGATTACAATATATCCTTATTAGAAAATACGTGGCAATTCAATCCGTATAGATTAAAAAATGACATCATAAATCCGGATATTGTATTATCAGGATTTGAAGATGGAAAAATTTACAATACTGCTGTAACAGTTTCGTATCAAGTCACTGATAACATAGACGCTGTTCCCTGCGGAAAGTTTTACGTAAACGATGAACTAATTATCCATGAGAAAACTGGAAATAAGACATTTTCTGAAGAAGGCATTTATACTATAAAAATCATCGGTGAAGATTGGGCAAAGAATACATCTCCGGATACTCTGCACGAATTCATAATAGCGACAAGCAGCTCGACAACGGATAGCGAGTTTGAGGGTGGTGAGTTTAATCTGGCATATCTTAATGGCGACGGCTATATAAGGACGGGGAGATGCTGGGAGAAGACATGGGGAGCTTTATCATCTACCGGCGTCTGCCGTTACGAGATTCCTCCCGAAGAGTGGAACTGGGACTATCCTGATTCGACTGTGGCGGAGATGGATATATGCGTAAAGCTGGACGAGAGCGGAATAGTGACGTATAGTAAAATACTAAGCAGTCCGCAAAAACAGTTACGGCTATATAACAATCCTACCAGTTGGTATAGTAACGCACGTCGTCAACAAGTCCTGCTGCCGAGCTGGGTGAATCCGGAGTTTCGCGAAGTGTGGGTAAACGGGGAGCAGTGGCCGGAGTTTACGGATTTGGCAGAGTATGAAGAGGCTATTCTGTGGGGCGACCACAAGGGATATTACTGGGATGTTCAAAGCGGAGCTCCGGATATAGTGGTGTATTTGAATTTGTCGTCGGTTTATTATGAATCTTCAATAAATACGCTGGAAATCAAATATAAAAGCCCTGTGGGCGGGGAAGACGGGGCTTTCAGGTTCGGCTATGGGGGGTATAGCGTGAGGATTTTGCCCTATTCCATACGATTGTTGGCGAATGATATTCAGGTAGGGAGCAGGGTGACGAACACATTTTATGATGGCTTTAATACGTTTAAACTAAAGGCAACTCCTGCGCTGGAAATTGTTGACTGGGACTGGTGGAACATTTCTTTGGACTGGGGCGACCAGCAGAACATACTTGGGGGGACATCGCGGACAGGCGGATACTGGTTTGACGAGGCGCGGTTTGGTTTCGAAAACGGGGGTGCGTCGTATTCAATAACCGGAGCAAAATATAAGCTGATGATACAAACAACAACTACGGGAAGTTATATATCAAAAGTAATTGACACGAAGGAAGGTTCGGAGTGGGAGACGATAAGCTGGGATGCCGAAGTCCCCGCGGGATGCGTGGTGAAGCTCCAGACGCGGACGGGGATAACGCCGAACACGGACGGTATTTGGAGCGGCTGGTCCGGTTATTATACGCAATCGGGAAACAGTATAACTTCGCCGTCGGGAAGATACATACAGTATAGAGTTACTCTGAATTCAAGTGACCCGAAGATAAGTCCTTTGATGAAGTCGGTAGACATAGATTATCACAGAGACTATGTGCCGCCTTCGGTGATAGAGGGCATAACCGGCGAGGGCGGCGACGGCTTTATAAATCTCGCGTGGAATGGCAGTCCTGATATCGACACGGCGGGATACAATATATATAGGGCGGCCTCGCCAAGAGAAAAAATAAACACGGAGCTTGTAACTGATTTATTTTACAAAGATATGGGAGTTACGAACGGACAGACTTATAGTTATTGGATAACTGCCTTGGATATAAACGGAAATGAGAGCGATTTCCAGAGCGAGTCGGTTGTTATAACTGCGGGAGATGGTACGCCGCCTATAACAGAGATAACAATTGGAGAACCTTTCGAATATCCTAATGGTGAATCTTTAATGGTTCAAACTTTTGAAGGAATAGGAGGATGTTCAATTCCGGCATGGACAGGAGTACCTGGATGGGGACGTCCAACGATTAGTTTTGATCGTATTCCATATCAGAGTGCTGGGTATATGACTGTTATCTTTACTCCCGAACCGGTAATCGAAGAGAGACAGAATGAACCCGGCGATTTGCCGTATCCTATCCGAGTTGGGATTTCTTTGGATGAAAGCGATGGCACAAATTTTATTATCAGAGAAGGAGATTGGATAGAGTTAAATTATAATGGAAACGAAACTGTAAAAATATTTTTTCCATATATGGAATTGGATTCGTATGCTATATTCCACATTGTAGATGGTGTATATATTGGCGAAGAATCTAATCCATCTGCTCATTCTTCTGAATGCGTATACCCGTCACAGGACGGTTCAACATACAGAGATGTTGAATTAACTCAAATAGCATATCCTTCGCCTAACATCATTCTGAATATATTTAGTGAAACACCAATATCTTTGGCAGCAATCGATTCCGGTTCGGAAGTGGCGCGGATAGAATATAAAATTGACGAGGGTGCATGGCAAGTTTATAATTCCGCATTTACTCTTGGGGATATTGCGGAGGGGGAGTACATAATATATTATCGTTCCACTGACAATTTCGATAATATTGAAATAGCAAAATCGAAGAGAGTTATGTTAAAAACGGCACCGCCGCTGGAGGCAATAACGGATTTAACGTCAAAATCAAGAGAAAATATTACATTAACATGGACGGCAGTTGGTTCTGATGGCACAGAAGGGACAGCGAGCGGATATATATTAAAATATTCAACGAAATCGATAAATAGTGAAGCGGATTTTGTAAGCGCTGCGGTTTATCCTCAAGGCTGGACTCCGCTTCCATCGGGAAGTAAGGAGACGAAGGTACTGACGGATTTTGAAATAGGCAAAAGATATTATTTTGCTATAACAGCAATTAATTATTCCAGTAAAGCTTCAGAAATCTCAAATGTTTGCTCCGGCGTTGCCGGGAATGTACGTTATGTGTCTTTATCCGGCAGTGATGAGAATGACGGGCTTACCAAAGACCAGCCATTAGCGACGATACAGAAGGCGGTGGATTCAGCGGCGCAGGGCACAAAGGTTGTTATAACGGAGGGCACTTATTACGATCAAACAGTCGATATATCCACAAGCATAACATCCGGCAATCCGATCTCTATACATGGCAGCGGCGAAGTAATACTTGACGGCGGGGGTGTACAGCTTGACGCGTTTTATGGAGAAGGGGTTAGTAATCTGGAAATAAGCGACATCAAATTCAAGGGCTATACGCAAGCGGCTATTAATATTATATCCTCAGGTGGTACAGAGGATATAATAAACCACAATATAAAAATCTCAAGCTGTACTTTTTATGAGCTTCAGGATACGGCTATTAAATTTTCAGGGGTGTCGAGTTTCACTGTCGCCGGTAATATTTTTGAGATGGACGAATATAAAATTGCGATGTTTCCGCTGTATGCGATGAAAGATGTTACCATAGAAAACAATATATGCCGCAGATCGGTTTTTATAAAAACTTATCCGTCTTCATATGGGGTTCGGGGGGATGGATATGTGCTTGGTAAATTCGTGATAAAAAATAATATCATCAATAATCTGAATATTGGGGTGAACTGGTTATTCGTTTACGATTACGAAGCGGGCAGCGGCATATCTATTGAAGGCAATACCATAATATGCGAAAGCGATGAATATGATGATACCGGAATATGTATAGGGTGTGACGGCGCCGGAGAGGTCTCAATAAAGGATAATTACATAATAAATACATCACGGGATGCAATGAACGAAGGCACAGGGATTAAAGTTAGTGCTGCGGCAGGGATGATGTACGGAGAAATAAAACGGAATACGGTGGATAATTTTAAATTTGGCATTTGTAATTATTTTTCCAATGTCGCTATTTTAAACAATACTGTCATTAATTGTTCAAATGGTATAACGGCTAAGGGTACTATGTATACGAATTATCAGGCGGAAGTAAGAAATAATATCGTCTCGAGCTATGAATTGAAAACAGGAACGGGTATTGTGGCGTACGGCAATTCGGCGGATCGCACAGATGTTTTGATGTGTAATCTCGTAAATAACTATAGTGTACCGGTTGATACTTTTTTGATAACGAATGTGAGTATGGTCAGTGGTGACCCCGGATTTGTTGATGGCGGATTGGGAGATTGCAGATTGACGGCAACTTCTCCCTGCATAAATGCGGGCGATCCATCGCCCGAGTACAATGACCCCGACGGGACGAGGTGCGATATTGGGGCATATTATTACGGTTATGAATACCCCGCTCCTGAACCTGGATTTAACACAAGAGCCGGGGGGAATGTTATAGTGGATTTGGATCCTTACGCGAAGGTGAGTTTCCCGTATGTTTACGAACAGGGCAACACGCAGGCGGTCGAAACGGCAATTCCTACTATTGCTAATTATAAAGTTGTGCCTGAAAATACAGGGTACAATATAACAACATCAGCAAGTTTTGAAGGGTATATAACCGTTGGCATAAAATATCCTGACGAAATAACAGGAGGCAAGGAAAATAATTTAAAACTTCTGCATCAGGACGGAACGGAATGGATTGATATTACTTTTGCCAGAGACACGGGGAACAATATAATTTACGGCAAAGTAGCGAATTTGTCTTTATTCTGTGTCGCTTATGGGGACATCCTTCCGCCGAGGACATCATTATCGGCTGGTGAACCGAGTTATGTTGACACTCAAACTATTTATATAACAGACGCAACGACTTTTACGTTAGCGGCAGTGGATGATTTACTTAATGTCGGTGATGAAAGCGGGTTGGGCGTCGCTGAAATCCGATATAGGATAGGCGATAATCCGTGGCAGGTTTATACTGGAACTTTGTCTGTTGCGGGGGAAGGCAGTCGTGTAATTGCTTATTACAGTGTTGACAATATGGGAAATACCGAAATTTTGAAGACGTCAAATATTGTTGTTGATAATTCACCGCCGGAGATCGGCAGTTTTGTCGCCGAACCGCTGTATTTCAGTCCCAACGGCGACGGGATTAAAGACTCAGTAAATATCACGGCGGCATTATCCGAGTACGCTGATTGGACGGTGACAATAAAAAATTCAAACGCCACGGTCGTAAAGACTCTCACGGGAAACGGAGAGGAAACTTCAGGAATAAGCGCGTTATGGTCGCCTTCGGGACTTGCGGAAGGTGATTACAGCATCAATATTGCGGTGACAGACAGGCTGGGTAATTATACAGGGGAGTTTCAGGAGAATTTCAATACCTTGTCTGACAATTTATGGACTCAGGGGCATAGCTCGGGGTTATCTTCGTATTCAATTTCGGCAAACGGCTGGCTGAATCTTACGGCGGCGGCGAGTATAAGCGGCCAATACGGCGCGGTGTATGCCGTGTCAAAAGAATCAAAGGATTTGACTGAAGGAATTGAGTTCAATGTAAGGATGAGGGTTCCGACAGACCAGAACGGTCATTTAGGCAAGGATTTTAGAAATGAGTTTTATTTATTGCCGGCAGATTTATCCGGCACTGACACACATCTGCATGCGTACAGTAATTGGCTGAGGGTTGCCGCAAAGGTTGATGAGGATAATGTGAACCCGAACAGCTCGACTCATTTTGGGGTTCACTGGATGGTACAGAGGAGAGTCAACGGAAGTTTAGGAACCATTTACACTTCATACTCAGAAAGGGACAATCCTGAAATAAATTTTCCCGCAAATATGCTTGAATCTGAGTGGAAAATCAGGATTAACGATTCCGGTTATATCTCAATATGGCTGAATGACGTCGATGGCAATCCTGTTTTAGTGGAAGACAACGCATATCAGATACATTTTAGCAGCGCTCATCTCTACGCGGCAAACAGGACAGAAATATCCAATGAGCAGTTTACGGTTTCGTATGATTATATAAAGGTGAGTGACGGATTAAAAGGGTGGGTAAGAGTTGATTTAACAAAGCCCGAAAGTGCGGTATTGTTGCCGGGACACAACAAATATTATAATCAGATCAGTTCTTTTATCGGCACAACTCAAGACAATATGAAATTAGAAAAAGTTTATGTTCAAGTTTTGAATCAAAATGAGAAGTTATACTGGAACTCCTTAATACCGGAGTGGACAACAACTTCCGTATGGAACGATGTTGAATTCAGTAGTAGAGCATGGATTTTAACGGCTCCGGAGCTGACAAACAACACGACATATCTCGTTAGTTCAAAGGCGGAAGATTCAGCGGGGAACACGGAGAGTGAGGGTGAGGCAGGTTTTGTGAATGCTCATTCATTTGTTTTTGACAATGAGCCGCCGCAGATAACAATTGTTTCACCGAAAGCGGGGGAAGTTTATATTGCGGAAAAATCCACAATCAAAATTGATTTTAGTGTAACGGATGCGGGTCCGCACACGAAGCAGGCATACCTGAAACTGGTAGAAAGTTCGCAGACAGGGGCGATAATAGGGACAATGGTAACGGTAAATAATGGTGACGAATTAGAACCTCGTGATTTGCCGTATTATGGGTTTTATACATTAACAGTGGAAGCGGAAGACTGGGCAGGGCATAAGTCATCGTCGGAAACCGCAAAGTTTGAGGTGATATGGGATATTCTGCCTCCAAGAACAGAGATAGGGGTTAGCGGGGAGAGGATAGAGATTGGCGGGAAGGAGTATGTGGCATCTGAAACGAGTTTTGCATTGACTGCAGTTGATGATTTAGTTGAAGTTGGAGACGAGATTGGTCTCGGGGTGAATAAGACACAATTTAAAATTAAAAATGAAAACTTGAATATTGAAACTGATTGGCTTGAATACAGAAACGCATTTTCATTTTCTTCTCTGATTACGGAGTACGGATTACTGATTGCTTTTTCCGATGGAAAATACACAATTGACTATTACAGTGTTGATGTGATAGGTAATGCGGAACTGATACAGTCAGCGACATATTATCTTGACAGCACCGCTCCGGATGCGCCAATAGAACTGGTGGCGGATGGTTTATCCCCGAGTCCGTGGAAAAACAGTACAACTTATACCATATCATGGGCGGATCCCGATGCTTTTTCGGGCATAGCAGGCGCGTATTACAAACTGCGCCAGTCCCCTGCAACCGCTATTGACGGGACTTTTGTAATCCCGGCGATGATAGAGGATAAGAACTGGCTGGCGAACTGGCATTTTGACAGTTGGGATGATACTGTTTTCACACCTGCCGGCTGGTCAGGAAGCCATGCAAGTTTGAATTGGAACAAGTCGGAAGATTCATTGCTGGGCGAATATTCCTGCAGGGTTACTGCGTCTGCCCGCAGGGCTTTAAGGCAATGGGGTTTGACAATGAATAAGTGGACAGAATACCATGCCCGGGTGTTGGTGAAAGGAAAAGGGAAAATAAATCTGGGGATAAAGTACCCTGCTTCAACATATGTATATTATGGTGGTTGGCAAGATATAGATACTGATAACTGGGTTGCAGTAAATGTGTCCCGGAAGCCAACAAACACTGGTGCTGACGGCGGGATAGTGATAATGACCGAAAGTATAGATGGTGAAATATTATTTGGTGCAGCCTGGTTTAGCAATGAAGAACCGCCGTCCGACTGGCCGCATCCGACGACTTATGATAAATTTACTGCTTCTTTTGATGAACTTGAGGAAGGAGAAAATACCCTGTATGTGTGGTTTGAGGACAATGTGGGAAATGTCTCTCACGAGAACAGCTCAACGGTAAAATTAAGGTATGATATAACCCCGCCTGCAATATCAATTGTATCTCCCGTAGCAGAAGAAAAATTCTATGCTATTGTTTCTACAATAACGGTAAATTACATTGTTAGTGATAATCTTGACCTCGCACCTCAGCACACAGCATGTTTGAGAAATCTTCAAACAGGGACATCGTTTTATTTATACCCCGGACAGCAAATTGAACCGCTGAACATCGATGCGGGTTTCTGGGAGTTATGTATTAAAGCGAAAGACCATGCAGGGAATATGGCAGAGTCATCTGGTGGGCCATTTGAGGTGATTCGCGATATTTTGCCTCCGAGAACAGAGATAGTGGTTAGCGGGGAGCGGTTTGCGGTTAGTGAAAAGGAGTATGTGACGTCAAAGACGAGTTTTAGTTTAACAGCGGTTGATGATCTGATAGAGGTAGTTGATGGGGCAGGATTGGGAGTAAAACAAATCAGATATCAGATAAGGAATACGGGATACAAGATATACGAAAGCACTTTTTATATAACAGGTACAGATGGAATCTACAGGGTAGATTATCTCAGTGAGGATGTGATTGGGAATACAGAATTGACAAAGACGGCCACATATTATCTTGACAATACAGCACCTGAGACAGCATTAAGTATAGGCACACCGCAGTATACAGAGGAAGGGAAGATTTATATATCAGAGGAAACAGGGATAACGCTATCGGCGATTGACCCTGTAATAGAAGAAACAGCGTCGGGAGTTCAATATACGGAGTACAGGATAGGCGGTGCCGGCTGGCAAACATATTCAACGCCATTTACATTAACAGCAAGCATCAGGTTAGTGGAATACAGGAGTATTGACAATGTTGAGAACACGGAAGAGATAAAGAGCATAATGCTTTATGTTGATAACACACCGCCGGTGACAGCGATAGCAATGGAAGGGACTAGATACGCAAACGAGGACGGGCTTTATGTGACGTCGGCGACGACATTTACGCTTACGGCGGATGATCTCATTGTTGAGGAAGTGGCGTCGGGGGTAATGGAAACAAAATACCGGATTTTAAGCAGCACGGGAGTTTATGATGACTGGCGGATATGTGAGCCAATCAATATTATCGGCCCCGACGGTATTTACAAAATAGAGCATTACAGCGTTGATAATTTGCTGAACACAGAAATCGTCAAATCAATAACGGTGAAGCTGGATAATACCCAGCCGGAGACGGAAATCATCGCAAGCGCGCCGCAGTATGTTTCGGAGGGTGAAATTTACATTTCACCGCAAACGCAGATAGAATTGATTGCGCTTGACCCGCTCATAAATGAGGTAGCCGTTGGGGTGGAAACGGTAAAATACAGAATAGACAACAGCGACTGGAAGATTTGCACGGGAACATTTACACTGACAGAGGGAGTGAGGACTGTTGAGTATTATGCCTATGATCATCTGAAGAACACAGAGGAAATCAAAACGCGGATGTATCATGTTGACGGCACGCCGCCGATGAGTTCTATCAGCGCGGCAGAGCCGCGCTTTGAGGCCTTCGGTTTAACAATGATAACGCCTGAGACGCAGATAGGCCTGACGGCGAATGACCCTGAAGTAAGCGCCGTCGCCAGCGGAGTGAACCGTATAGAATACAGAATAGACCCGTCAACGGTTACGCAAACGCTGTGGGAAGTTTATACGGGCACATTTACTTTGGCGGAAGGGGCTCATATTGTTGAATACAGAAGCGTTGATAATGTCAGCAACACGGAAACCGTAAAAGAAGCGGTTTACACGGTGACTTATATAAGCGAATATGCCGCCTACGGCGAAGACGGGGTAAAGGTGAGCGGACAGGGAGAGATTTTCGGAAATGTGAGGTCAAACGGCGAGGTGAAAGTCGCGGGACAGGCAATGATAGCTGGAGACGCGTCGGGTGAGACGGTTGAACTTGACGGAACAGAAGCAAAGATAACAGGGGAAATAACAGAAAGTTCGGAAAAAATAAATCCGTGGTGCATAGACCTTGACGCGATAAAAGAAAGAGTCGCGGAAAACAATGATAACGATAAATTGAATTTGAAGGACGGGAAACTGCAGATCAATTCAAATAAGACAGTGACGATAACGAGCGGCACATATTATCTGAGCGGGATAAATGTGACGGCGAAAGCGAAGCTCAACATAGAA
>PHAM01000019.1 GCA_002841685.1 Elusimicrobia bacterium HGW-Elusimicrobia-2
CCGCCTGACGGGCCGGGTCCCGCCACACCCGTTGTCGCTACTCCGTAATATGATCCCGACAATTTCAAGAGCGCTTCGGCCATCATAACCGCCGTTTCTTCGCTGACAACTCCCGCTTTTTTAAGACTCTCTTCCGGGATACCCAGAAGAACGCTCTTGGATTTTTCCGTGTATGTCACCAGCCCCATATCAAAAAAAGCGGACGCTCCTTTTACATTCGTTATCTGATTCGCGATTTCTCCGCCCGTGCATGATTCGGCCGACGAGAGAGACCTGCGTTTTTTACTGAGGAGCTTCACCACCGCCTGCGAAATGCTGTGCGAATCCTGGCCGTATATACTGTCGCCGAAAATATCCCTGAACTCTTTTTCAAGTCGCCGGGCACTCTCTTCCACCAGGAGCTCGTTGCCTCCCTTGAGCGTGAATTCCACAGCGACCGACGCTATTGACGGCGCAAGCTCAAAGTGCAGATCAAGGCCGGAAAAATGCTCGATATCCCGGATAGCTTTGATTTTTTTCTCTATCTCAGTGGCTTCCATGCCCGTTATATGAAGTTTTTTTCTTCTGAGAAATAAAGGCGTGAATTTTTTTGACAGATACGGATGAACGCTCCGGGCGAAGACGTTTCTGAGCTCCGCGTGCTTCCCCGGAAGCATTATTATTATTTTCTCTCTATGCTTTATCATCTGCGGAACGGATATGCCCTCAGGGTTAGGATAAATTGTCGCCCCGTCCAGCACATAAGCCGCCCTGTCGGCCGACTTGGGCATATCCTGCCCCTTGTTTATAAAAATTTCCGCTTTCGCCCTGAGCGCTTCCCTGCTGAGAGTCAGCTTTTTGCCCGTAAAAGAACTCAGGGCGGAAGCTGTTTTATCATCCGGCTCAGCGCCTAAACCCCCAACACTTATTATCAGATCCGCGCGGGGAAAAATAAATTCCAGCAGATCTTTTATCCCATCTTCGCCGCTTTCCGCGGTGTGGAATTCCGCCTCAAAACCCAGATCGTTTAATTCAGCGTCCAGATAGGAAACATCTTTGCCTGAGCGGGCGCGGACAAGCTCGCTGCCTGTCAATATAACTGCCGCTTTTTTCATATTATCTTTCTCCTTTCGGGGCGGAACGGATCCGGTCCCGGTCAATTATCTTTTTTACTTTCAACAAAAACGCGAAAAGGTATTTTAAAAATCCTCTCCACAATACCGGTCAGCGGTCCCGTTATCGTCTTGGCCGGCATCGCGCTGGTGCGCGGCGAGGAAAGAGGGCCTTTCACTTTTACAAAGACCGGCAGAAGCGACTTTTTCTCGCCCAGCAGCACATAACCCACAAGAGGTATTTTTGAGATCACATCGTTAACGAACTTCTGCGCCTGAAAACCGACAACAATATCAATCGTATTTTTGTCTATATCCACATCGCCGTAAACACTGGTGCGGGAATGTTCGTTTTCTATGAGCACATCGTTGGCGTGTATAACAGGGCCCTTCTTCACTATTTCGCCGCGTACGGATTTCACCGGAAAACTCCCCGAATACGAGGGAAAACGGCCGGTCAGATACTTAAAGACATCCATTGTCTGAAGAATATTGTAAAGCATTGAGAGTTTGGAGAATTCACCGCTGCCTTCTGTCAGCAGAACCCGCGCGTTGCAGGATTTGAGACGACTGAATTCGCCGTCACATTCGACATTTCCCGCGAGAACGCCCTTAAACAGCTTTTCATTTATCCTGAAACCCGCGACCTGGCCTTTCATCCGGAAATCCCTGAGTGTCAGGCGCCCGGAGGCTTCAACCGAAACAGCGGGATGTTCTACAAACATGTTTTCCAGCGTCAGCGCCCCCCCATCGAGTGAGCCGGCGGCGGAGAAGCGCGTATTTTGCCCTTTGATTTCGGCGAAAAACCTGTTCCCGTCAAAATATATCTGCCCCGTGCCGCCAAAACCGCCGTAAAACGCATCACGCAGAAAGAGATTCCCCCGCAGGCTGTTCCTGTCGGCGAAATTTCCCTCATACACGATATCAGAACCGAAGTATCCGCCAGCCTCTCCTTTCACGCCAAAAATACTCAAAACATCCCCCGCGGGAAGTTCGCTGTTTTTAGCGGCGATTTTCCAGCCGTTCAGATAACGCGCGTGAGCCGTAAAAGGATGCGCGCCAAAACCCGAGATCAGAGTTATTGCCGTGCCTTCTCCGCTTAAATTTATCACGATCGAGGCGTTGGAAAACCGGAACATTCTCCCTGAATCTTCATCAAAGAAAGACGCCTTGCCGTAATTGAAACCTATATGGCCGACGGAAAATTTATATCTGTCCTTGGCCGGGGCGTGGGGCGCGGTCACGGATTTTATCAGCGCGCTTATGTTAAAACCTTTCTTACCCCGGGCGATCCTGATATCGGGGTCGTTGAAGATGATTTCGCTGAAAAAAATCCTCTTGTCCCGTATTCGCGAAACATCGCATTTGATGACAGCTTTATCGGCGCTGAGAAATTCCCCTGACTCAGATGAAGCGCTCGGCGCGATACAGACTATTCTGCCAGCCGGAGTTATATAAATGAACGCTGTTTTCACAACACTGCCCAGATATGCGGAAAGCGCGCGCAGAACATAAGGCTTTAAAGTCAGATTCAGCAGAACCATCGCCAGTGATAAAAAAAGCACGGCGGCGCCTATGAGTGTGACCATGAAATCAAGTAGTCTTTTAAAAATGATTTTCAAAAATTTATTTCTTTCCAGGCTTTAACCGGGCACTTGCTTCCGGCGGTTAAAAGCTGAGCGGGATCTTTCAGCTTATCCTCTATCACCACCGGCAGATTGTCTTTTATTTCCACAACACCGTCGGGATTGAATTTTTTAGCCGCGCAGATGCCGCAGGCGAAACAGCCGTTTTTACAGTAATTCCGCACTTCTGCTTTGTCGGTGCTGAGGCATGCCACATAATATCTGCGGGCGGCCGGGATCAGCTCGATCACTCCTCTGGGGCAGGCTTCAATGCAGAGGCCGCAGCCCGTGCATTTTGAATGATCCACCTCGGCAATACCCTTTGAGCCGACCTTGATCGCCCCCTGTGGACAAGCCTTTTCGCAATCGCCCAAGCCGAGGCAGCCCCATGAACATTCCAGAAAACCCTCTGTCACAAGCGCGGCGGCTTCGCAGGTGGGCACCCCTTTATACGGGAATTTAACAGCGCTGCCGCCGGCGCATCTTATGACAGCTACTTTTTTCTCAGGAGACGAGGCAGATGAAAAAATAGTCTTCAAAAATTTTATGCTCTCTTCATCCGCCGAGGTGCATTTGCCTATGGGAGCTGCGCCTTCCACAACCGCCTTAGCGTAGGCGGCGCAGGAAGAAAATCCGCAGGCGCCGCAATTCAATCCCGGCAGGGCCTTTTCCACCAGCGCGACTTTAGGATCCTCTTTCACCTCGAGCAGCATATCGGAAACGGCTAAAAACAAAGCGAATGCGAAGCCTGCGGCGCCGAGTAAAACAGGCGCCGTAAAAATTCCCTCAATAATCATTTCATCATTCCCGAAAACCCCATAAAGATAAGAGCCAGGCACCCGGCGGTTATAAGCGCTATGCCGGCCCCCCTAAATGGCACCGGTATATCGGCGCTGTCCAGCCGCACCCTGATCCCCGCCATTATCAGAAGGGCCATCAAAAATCCGCTGCCCGCGCCAACGGCGTAAAAAATGCTTTCTATGAAATCATAATCTTTTATCACCATGAACAGCGTCAACCCGAGGATGGCGCAGTTGGTCGTGATCAGCGGAAGATAAATACCAAGCCCCTTATGGAGAGGAGGAATGAATTTCTTCAGGAACATTTCAACAAACTGCACAAGGCTGGCTATAACGAGTATAAAGGCCACATTCTGAAGATATTGCAGATTGTAGGGCATAAGTATTTTATGGTAGATCCCCCATGTCGCCGCCGAGGCCAGGACCATAACGAAAATCACGGCGAAACCCATTCCCGAAGCTTTTTTCAGATCCGTCGAAACGCCGAGGAAAGGGCATATACCGAGAAAATAACTGAGGATAAAATTGTTGACTATCGCCGCGCCGAGGAAGATCAGTATGTAATTCATTGTAAAATGGTGCCAGGGGTTGACTTTCGATACTTATCGCGCCTGAGCGATTTATCAGATGACATATTCAGGCGGAACAACTTCTTTTTTTTATCGTTTTTCATTTTTTGCTGTTTTAATGGCCTGATGCGCTCCGACCAGAAGGCCCAGTGTTATAAAAGCTCCCGCCGGCAGTATCATAACAAGAAACTGCGGGAAAAATCCGGGTACGGCCTTGACCCCTAAAAAAGTGCCGGAACCCAGGATCTCCCTGATCGCGCCCATGACGCACAGCACCAGAGTAAAACCCGTTCCCATACCCAGCGCGTCCAGCATGGACCGGACAAGGCCGTGACGCGAAGCAAAAGCTTCGGCGCGGCCGAGTATTATGCAGTTGACCACGATGAGGGGAATGAAGGGACCGAGCTCGCGGCTCATTTCAAAGAAATTGGCTTTGAGGAAAATATCGGCGATGGTAACGAATGTCGCGATCACCACTATGTAAGAGGCTATCCGCACCTGATGGGGCACGGCTTTTCTTATGATTGAGATTATGACATTACTGAAGAAAAGCACAAATATAACGCTCAAACCCATGGTGAGGGCATTGATAACATTCGTCGTCACCGCGAGCGTCGGGCACAAACCGAGCAGATAACAGAGTATCGGGTTTTTCTCGAATATGCCTTTTAAAAAATCTTTCATCAGCGGATCACCGCCTTCATTTTCATCATCTTTTCATTTATCATTTTCACAACAGCGCGGGAAGATATGGTCGCTCCGGTGACGGCCTGTATGTCGTATTTTTCGCGCGGAGCCGTCTTTACAATGCTGAACGGGGCATTTTTCCCGTTAAACTGTTTTAAGAATTTATCTTTTGTCACTTCAGCGCCGAGCCCCGGGGTCTCCAGGCATTTCAGTATTATTATCCCCTTGATGCGATCCATGTTTTTGTCCACGCCCACGACGGCCCTGATCTCGTCCTGAAAACCCATGATGGACGCCTCAAAGGCATATCCGGCCGAGCCGGCCTGCCAATATTCTTCGCCGTCGAGCGAAAGAGCGCTTATCTCTTCTCCCGGAAAAAGCTCTTCAACGGCTTCTGTTTTAGCGCGTTTTTCATTTTCGTCAATCTTTTTTGACGATTTTTCCCAGACGAATGAGAGGATGAGGCCGCTGGCGAAACACAGGCAGAGAAGGAACAAACTTATTTTTACGATTTTTTTCATCTATTCCTCTCCCTCTTCACGGAATTATTTTCACCGAAGGATTCTTTCGCCGGAATTTTTTCAAGCAGCGGCGCGAGCGCGTTCATAATGAGCACGGAAAACATAACGCCTTCGGGGAAACCGCTGAAATATCTCAGGAGCATCGTGAAAAATCCGCAGCCGGCGCCGAAAATAACCCTCCCCCTGAAATTTGCCGGAAGAGTCACCGGATCAGTCGCCATGAAAAAAGCCCCCAGCATCAGGCCTCCCGAAAATAAATGAAAAACGGGACTGCCGTAGGATTCACCGGCGAAAAAATAAAACAAAGAGGAAATAAATCCCACCGCCGCAAGGTAAAACAGCGGCACCCTGTAATCAATGATTTTTCGGATAAGAAGATATGCTCCTCCCAGCAGCAGAAGGACAGCGGAGGTTTCTCCCACACTGCCCGGGCAGTTCCCCATAAGGATCTTTCCGGTCTCCCATATTTCTCCCGAAAATTTCCACGCGCTCAGAGGCGTCGCCGTCGTGAGAGCGTCCAGCGGGGATATCCAGGAGGTCATGGCGGCGGGGAAAGCGGCCATGAGAAAGGCCCTGCCGAGAAGCGCGGGATTGAAAATGTTCTGGCCAAGGCCGCCATAAAAATGTTTGCCGAACACCATGCCGAAGATAATGCCGTAAGCGGCGTAGGAAAGAGGCAGCGACGGGGGCAAAGTCATGGCAAAAAGAAGGCCTGACACAAGGGCGCTTCCGTCGTTTACAAAAGTTTTTTTGCGTATTTTAATAAAGGCATATTCCGACGCGTAGGCGAAAAAAACGCAGACGCTATAAAGAAAAGCGGCTCTTTTGCCCCAAAGATAGAAGGAGTAGGCCATGGCCGGGGCGAGGGCGATAACAACATTCCGCATAACGGCCGGCACATCAGTAGCGGAAAAATCATGCGGCGAGAGCGATATTTTAAATTCTCTTTTCATTTTTTGCCTTTTGAGACACAGCGGTCAGATAAAGCCCGGCTGATATCACGAGGATGATAGCAATAACCTGCATTATTGTTAAACCCGAAAAAGCGGTGACCGAGTCCCCTCTGATGAATTCCATGAAAAATCTTGTTATACCGTAACCCGCCAGATAGGCCGCGCCGCGCAGGCCTGTTTTCGGGAGCGGCAGTCTGATTATAAGGAGAAAGAGCGGGAAATTGAGCAAACTCTCATAGATCTGGACGGGATGAAGGCCCGCGCCCAGCGGCGCCAGTGACGCGGGATCTGTGAAAGTAACGCCCGGCAGAGTCCCGCAGGAACTGCCGTAACAGCATCCGGCCAGAAAACAGCCAATCCTGCCTATGGCCTGGCCCAGGATCATGGGCGCGGCGAAATAATCGCAGAACTCGGCAAAAGGGATTTTTTCTTTCCGCGAAAAATAAAAGAGCGCCAGAAAACCGCCGATGATCCCGCCCCCCACGGCGAGCCCCCCGTGCCAGACATAAAAAAATTCAAGGGGATTGTCCGTCAGCGCCCCGAAATCCCAAAAAACAAAATGAAACAAGCGCGCCATGACAAAACCGCAAAGCAGCGAATAAAAAACAATATCCTCAAGACGCCGCGCGGCAATACGGCCGGCGAATTCTTTTTTGAGCACGAACCACGCCGCCACAACTGCGATAAAAACCATCAGCCCGTAAGAATGCAGCGTAACGGGACCTATGCTCAGTATGCGGGGAAACACAGGATCTCCGGAAAAGACTTTTTCATGAATTTAATATAACATATTCCCGCGCAAAAAATAAAGACTTCGCGTTTTAGATACTGATGATCCCTGTTAAAAGCGACAGATGTTATCTGGGCAGACTAATTTACAGGAGCGAATCTATTTTTGCCGTCAGCGCTTGTTTGGAGACAGCCCCTATAAGTTGGTCAACCAGTTCGCCGTTTTTGAAAAAACCTATAAACGGTATGCTGCTGACACGGTATTTCGCGGCCGTCTGGCCGGCTTCGTCAACATTGAGTTTACAGACCTTGGCCCTGCCCTCATATTCACCCGAGATCTCTTCAACAACCGGCGCTATCATCTTGCACGGACCGCACCAGTCGGCGTAAAAATCCACCATAACCGGTATATCCGCTTTGACAACTTCCTGCTCAAAATTAGAATCATTCACAATAATCATAACCATTACCTCCTGATAAAATTCCTCAACCACATTATTTAACCCGATGCTGGTTTTGATGCTCTCTGAACACAAAAGGATCCCGCCGTTCAAGAACAGGGCGCGCGAGGAAACTCAAAACAGCCTCACTCAAAAGAGCGGCGGCCCTCCAGCGCTTCTTTCAGCGTGTGGGCATTAACATAGATTATCTCCGAGCCCTCCGACAGGCCGTGGGCGGGATGACTGATCTTGATATCTCCAAAACGCCGGGCGATCTCGTTGTATATGTACCGGGCTGTGGCAATGCCTTTCCTGTTGAGATTTGTCGCCAGTATCACTTCTTTTACCGCGCCCGATTCCAGTCTTTTAAAAAGAGACTCTATGTTTAAATTTTCCGGAAGAATTTTGTTGAGAGGATCTATTCTGCCCCCGAGTATGTGATACGTTCCGTTAAAACCGGCGTCTTCAACCACAGACACATCCATCACTTCCTCAACAACGCAAACAATGGAAGAGTCCCTTTCCTTATCCGCGCATATATCGCAGACATCTTCAGATGAATAGTTGCCGCAGACAGAACAGACCCTGATCGATCCTTCGGCTTCCCTGAGTTCGTCAAGCAGTTTTTTTCTTGATTCGGGGGGAAGTTTTATAAAATCCGAGGCTAATTTGGCCGCAAATTTAGGAGTGACCGACGGGAGCGTATAAAAGGCCTCCTTAAGCCTTTCCACACAGAAATAAAAATTACTCATCCTCCCGGCCTTCCAGCTCGCCACCGGCCAGCGTGTGCAGCTTGGCTATGATAGGCTCCTCTATTTCAAGCTGCTTGGCCTCTGTGATCTTTTCTTCGGGGGTGGCAGGATCTTTCTTTTCGTTCATGACAATGGTCACGTCTATGCTCATCCCCTTGTGCCCCTGCGCGGCGAGCGCCTCTTCCATAACTTCGCTGTTGGCCAGCAGGCGTTTCGCATGCACCTCATTTTCGCCGGAAAAACGACAGCAGAGTTTTCTGCCGTCAACTATGATTTCCTCGGCAAAATCAAATATCTTTCCCGCCGGGGCGCACTCGCCCTTCAGTAGCTTGACCAGATCCGCGGCGCTCTTGTCAGACGGGGGGATGGAGACCGCCGGTTTAGCGGCAGCCGACGGTGTTTTTACGCTCGTTACCGCGGGAGATTCAGAATCCCCGCCGGAAGAGGCTGCCAGCTCTATGACTTTGCCTATGGGCACAAAATCCGAGGTTATTTTATAAAAAGCCAGCTCCAGCAGAATTTTCGGATACTCTGACCATTTCATTTTTTGCTCGGCGGAACACAGGCTTTCAAGCATCCAGTAAACACGGTCCGGATCTTTAAAGCCGTCAACGGCCCGGCCGCTCAAAAGCTCCGCCAGAACCCTACGTAGGGCCATTATGAGTTGCCTTGTAAACTGCTGAAGGCTGAAACCTTTGCTGTAAATATCGCCTACCCGCGCGAAAGCCGCCTTAGTGTCGCAGGAAGCTATAGCCGAAAGCGTTTCTTTTATTTTCGCGCTTTCCACAAGACCGAGAATGAATTCCACATCTTCCCTTTCTATTGTTTTTCCTGAAGCGGAGGATATAACCTGTTCAAGAATACTCTCGGCGTCTCTTATGGAGCCGCCCGCCTCCTCGCATATGGCTTCCAGAGCGCCGTCGGAAACCGGCACTTTTTCGCTGACGCATATTTTTTTGAGGACATCCATCACCTCGGCCTGATTCACGAGAACGAATTTAAAATGCTGGCATCTCGAAAGAATCGTCACGGGAAGTTTTTCCGGCTCGGTTGTGGCAAGAACGAAAATGATATAGGGCGGCGGCTCTTCCAGCGTTTTCAGGAACGCGTTAAAAGCGTCTTTTGTTATCTGATGTGCCTCGTCGATAACATAAACTTTGTAGCGCGATGATGACGGGGCGAAAGCGGCGTTCTCGCGGAGCTCCCTTATATTCTCAATGCCCCTGTTGGAAGCCGCGTCGATCTCTATGATATCCATTGAATTCCCGGCCTGAATCGCTTTGCATGAAACGCATTTATTGCAGGGTTCGGCCGAGGGATAGTCCGCGCAGTTAACCGCCTTGACGAGAATCCGCGCGGCAGTTGTCTTCCCCACGCCGCGTGGGCCGGAAAAAACATAGGCGTGCGCCAGCTTTTCTTTGACGATGGCGTTTCCGAGCGTCACCGTCACCTGCCCCTGGCCTATGATCTCAGAGAATTTTGCCGGACGGTATTTTCTCGCGATAACTAAATGTGCCATGATGTATTCTAATTTAATTGAAAAACGATGTCAAAATCATCTTTCTATTTTCCTCATTTCCTCCGGCAAACGCATAGGCTTCATATCCTTACCGACGCACACGAGTAGCGTTTTGCCTTTGACAATGCTTCTGAGCGACGCTTTTTCCTTTATTTCATATAACAGCTCTATTGACGCGCCCGTCGATTTACCGGCTTGCACTTCAACAATGACAGTCTCTCCGTAGCGCGCGGGGCTTATGTAATCTATCTCGGCGCGGCCCACGAGAAAAAAGATACCGCGCTCCATGAGTTCACTGATGTCGGCTCCGAGCTCCCGCAGAAACTCGGTGCGCGCTCGCTCAAAGTAAGTGAGATAATTCGCGTAGTAAACAACCCCGCCGCAGTCCGTATCCTGATAATAGATCTTAATTTCCATAAATGCTCTCCAAAGTATAAAAAATAGCCCGTGAAATTACAAACCGGCGGTGATGCCCATTCCCGCCCATCTGCCGGGAGCGGGCACATCCGGCAGAGACTGGAATTTCCTGTTAAACAAATTAGACGCTTCCAGAAACAGGCTGCAATTGCCGAATTTCTTTTCTATTCTGGCGTCCATCACAAAATACCCCGCCTCAGAGCGTCTCTTCAAATAAGAGCCCAACACCGCGGCTGAAAGTCCGCCGTGGCGGGCTGAAAGTCCGCCGGCGCGTGATGAAGCTCTTGGAAACAGACGCCCTTTGAGCCGAAGAGAAAATTTATGAGCGGGATACCTTAACGCGTATTTCGAGTCATAAATACCTCCGGGCGCGGATGCCTTGAGAAAAGTGTAGCCGGCCTGGCCGCCTATCGCGCGGGAAGAGAAAAAATATTTCAAACGCGCGCCCGCCGTGTCAAATTCAGAGATATTCCACGCATGAAAAGTGTCCGTTGAATTGAATTTCACCCAGTCTATGATATCTCTGCCGGAACGCAGAAAAACCGCCGCTGAAAAAGAACCGGCCGTCATGCCCGTTTCGTAATATCTGCTTTTTTCAAGATGAAGAGCCGTGTCGCCCTCATTCGCCGGATCCCAATAATGCAATTCCGTATAAGAGGGCGGCCTGAAAGCCGAAGCGTAAAGAATATGTACGCGCCAGCGATTTAGCGTGATTTCTTCTCCCATGGAAATCGATTTTATTTTATCCCAGCGGCCGCTGCGGTCAGTCCTAAAATTAAGATTGAATTCGGATATCCCTTTTTTACGGCGGAAGCGCTCAAAAAATGACACCGCGCGCGAATTCTCGTTTTTCAGGACATTACTTGTTATTTCTTCCCGCGAATACTCCGCCCCGCACGAAAAAGAGTTAGAACCTGAAACTAAATGCAAAACAGCTTCATTCTCCCTCCTTATATTTTGATGGCTGTTGCCGTAAAGATTACCGCCCCACAAATATTCGAATTTATCCCCGTGCCGTCTGACAAATGTTTTATTGTTCAGAAAAAAAACCCTGCTGAACGGAACCCTGAATTCAATATTGGCGAATTCAAGACAGGTCTTCTCCCTTTCGCCATCCGTGCCGGTGCCGTAAAAATGATACGCCCCAAAATCCTTGTCCTGCCTTCCGGCGCTCAGGCGCACGCTGTTTTTCCCGGGTAAAAACACCCTGCCGAAATAGTCGTTCACGGCAAAATCCCTCCCGGGGAAATAGCCGGGCGAGCTCTTTCTTGATGCCGAAAACAGCATATTCCCGCCCTTCATCGGAGGCGAAAAACTTATCCTGCCGCTGAAAGTGTTTTTTTCATAAAAAGACAGCTCGGCGCCCACGGATTTTTTGTGTGATTTTTTGGTGATGATATTGACCGCTCCCGAAAAAGCCCCGGCGCCGTAAACGGATGAGGCGGGTGCGGAAATTATCTCGATTCTCTCAATATCGTTTTTGGATACCGGTATATTCATCTGGTGATGTCCAGTCTGCAGATCGCTCATACTTACCCCGTCAAGGAGCACCAGAACCTGCTCAAAAGAACCGCCTGAAACGGAAAGGTCGTTCTGAACGCCGAAGCCTCCACGCCCCCTGACGTCTATTCCGGCGGATAATCTCAAAATATCCTCCAGCGAATCGGCCGGTAGTAGCGCAAGATCATCGGCTGTTATTACCTCACTGCCCGGGGAAAAAACCCTTTCACCGTAAACGATTATTTCGTCAAGGTTTTCGCTGCCGGCGGAAGAACTGTTCAAAAAACACAGCGCGGCGGCAATCAAAATCACCGAAGCGGAAATTTTAAACATCCGGCATGCACCTCCGGCGCGAAACAACATTATGCACACCTATTGCGCCGGAGAAAGGAAGGCTTTCTTGAAGAAATCATAACTTATGAGAGGGTATCCTGTAAAATTCTGTATAAAATCCACTTCTCTTTTCAGCAATCTCGCCAGCTCTTCCGGCGAGCTTTTTTCAAGATTTTTCTCAAAATTGTTCTCCAGCGCCGAAATGATCATTTTGTCAGAAAAATCCAGAAAACCGCCCTGATAGATAAGCCGCGCCAGATAGGCATACATCTTCCTTATCCTGAACGGCCTGAGGCACCAGACGAGCCACTTGAAGAGCCCCTGCTCGGGATCGTTCACCGGCACGATCTCATTGGTGGCATCAAGGATCAGCTCTCTGGCGGCAAAATCCATAACGCTTGACTCCTGCGGCGAATAGATCATTTCCCAGCCGGTGATCGTGTAAAAAGAGCTCTTTTTCAGAAAACTCAATTCAAGGATATTGCCGCCCTCAAAAGCTCCGCCCCAGTGATTAACCGGCTTTCCGTACCCGGCCACCGCCGTGATAAGCTTCCCATATTGTTCGGTAAAAACCACCACTCTGTTTTTGTTATCGCAGACACGCCGGTTATCCAGGATCACGGCTTTTGTCTTAGCCGTCATAGTTCCGGGATATGAATGCGGACGCTCGTAATCTTCTGCCGGTCGGCGCTGTGCACCTCGATCACGACACCGTCTATTTCCACCGCTTCGCCCTTGCGGGGTACATAATCGAGCTGCTCAAGTATCAGCCCCCCTATGGATGCCGCGGGATGCTCCGGCAGAGAAAGAGAAAGTTTGCTGTTGACCCTGTCCACATCCTCCGAAGCCGGAACGATATAGGAACCGTCTTTCTCTTTTTTATACACCACCTCTTTATCAAATTCATCAAAAATATCCCCTGTTATCTCCTCAAGCACATCTTCCAGCGTTATGAGCCCCGTCACTTTGCCGTATTCGTCCACAACCATAGAAAGATGCTGGCGGCCGTTGCTGAAATTCTTAAGGAGGGTTTTCACCGGAGCTGTCTCGGGCACGAATGTTGGCGACCTCATGATATCCTGAACTATCAGAAGAGTTCCCATATTAAGTACGCCTAAAATATCCTTGGTGTATATCACGCCCACAATATTATCCAGCGAAGCCGAATAAACAGGGATGCGCGAATGACCGGACAGCGCCAGCTCCCTGAAAATCCGGGCTTTCCCCCAGTTTATATCCACAGCCTTTATATCAACCTCCGGCACCATTACCTGGCGCGCCTCTTTCTCCGGGAATTCCAGAATACCCTTGAGCATTGTTTTTTCCTCATGGCTTATTTTCCCTGACACATAAGCCAGCTCCGAAGCCTCCGAAAGATCCTGAGAGCTCGTCCGCGGCAGAGTTTTGGAAAGTTTTACTCCCAGCAATTCAGATAAAAACCTGCTCATCGCAAAGAGCAATCTTGCCAGGGGGCTGAGAAAAAAAACCACTTTTGGCAGAAGAAGCAAAGACACGCTCGAAAAATTTTTGGGATTTTTTTTCGCGAGTGTCTTTGGAAGTATCTCGCCGAACATGACAACAGCGGTGAAAAGTATGGCGCTCGCGAAAAAGGCAGTGCGCTCGATGTGCGTACTGAAACGCGAAGAAATATCCCGCGCGAGGAGCTGAGTCAGGACGCTGGATGCGACAACGGACAGCGCATTACCTATAAGTATGGAGGTCAGTATCCTGTGTGGGGTGTTCAGAAATTTCCTCAAGGCCGAGGAGGCCGACGACGGCCCGGCCAGGATTGACTGCTTCTGAAAAGGAGAAAGAGAGCATATCGCCGTCTCGGTGCCGGCAAAGTAAAACATAAACAGAAAACTGATTATCAAAAGGAATATCATTTCTCCGCACCGCTCCTCTTCAGGTCATATTCGTCAAGGATATTCCCGAATATCTCCTCCAGAAGGTCCTCCATTGTGACGATTCCCGTTATCGTTCCCGAGGAATCCGTAACAAGCGCTATGTGCACCCTCTTGTTGACAAGCTGTCTGTAAGCTCCCAGCACCGTGACGGCCTCGTCTATAAAAAGAGGCCGGCGCGCATATTGCCTGATATCGATCTTCCCTTCCAGAATACGCGCTTTGACAATTTCCCTCGCATAGACAATGCCCGCTATCCTGTCCAGGGAACCGTAATAAACAGGGAGGCGCGATATCCCCGAATCTATTATCAGCTCCTCCACGGATTCTTCGGACAAATTAAGATCTATCCCCACTATTTTTTCGCGCGGGGTCATCACCTCAAAAAGCTTTTTCTGGTTGAGCGACAGCACCTTGGATATTATCTTGGAAAAACTCTCCCTGTCCTCGAGATTTTCCGATACCTCACCTATGTCCCCTCTGCTTACGTGCAAATCCGAGGATGTCGCTGCGCTCCCGGCGATCAGTTCGGAAAAATAAGTGGTAAAATTACTGAGCGGCCTGAAAACATAAGACACAAAATTGAGAAAACTCCCGAACGCGCCGCTGACTTTTTGCGGATAAGTGGTGGCTATGTTCTTCGGTATTATCTCGCCGAAAAAAAGAAGAAGCGCCGAGGTGACAAACAAAGCCCCGGCCGACGACGCGCCGGCCGTAAAGCCGCGGGATAAGGCCTCGCCGATTATGACATATGACAGAATAGAGCTGAAAGCGATATTAACAAAATTATTCCCTATGAGTATTGTGGAGAGCACCGACCCCGGCCTCAACAGCCAGTCGCTGAAGATCCGCAGTTTCGTCTGATTGAAAAGCGCCTTTACCCGGGCGCGGTTAAGCGTCGCCAGGGATGTTTCCATTGATGAGAAAACTCCCGAAAAAACAAGAAGAGCCGCAAGAAATATAAAAATCATCTGTCCAGTTTATTCACCAGCTCATCCCCCGCTTTCAGCATTTTCTTTTTAGCCGACGGCGAGAGATCATCCATTCCGGATAAATGCAGCAGGCCGTGGACGATTAAAATCCGCAATTCTTTTCCTATGCCGTGCCCTAAACGCAAAGCGGCTTTCCGCGCCTCGGAGAGGCACACATAGATTTCGCAGAATTTCCCGCCGGTAGGCGTCGGGGTCCGGCCAAGATCGAAAGCCATAACATCCGTCACCCCGGTTTTTGAAAAAAAACGGCGGTTCAGCTTTTTTATTCCCTGTGATCCGGTCAGCACGACATTGACGGGGCATTGAAGAGCGAGCTCTCCGGCGGCGCGGGATGTAAAATTTCTCAGTTTTCTGATATTCAGCCCCCGCGCAGGCTCTTCGCTGAAAAACTCCACGCAGGGCATTTACTGCTGTTTTTCCGCGGACGGCTTATCCGCGTCGGAATAATCAAGCCTTATGTGATGTATGGAAATTAGAGTTTTTGTAAAAACATCGCCTATCTTCTGTATATTTTTGAGCGTTATGGGACATTCATTGAGCTGGCCGGAGGCGAAATAATTGTTGATTATCTTATGGACGGTGTCTTTGATATTCTCGAAACTCGGATCCTCTATGGAGCGGCAGGCGGCCTCTACGCTGTCGGCGAGCATAACTATGGCCGTCTCTCTGGTCTGGGGCAGGGGCCCGGGATACCTGTAAATGGTTTCGTCGCTGGCTCCTCCGGAAACAGCGGCTTTCCTGAAAAAATACTGCACTATGGTGGTGCCGTGATGCTGCGCTATAAAATCAAGCACGCACTCATCCACCCCGGCTTCGGCGGCGAGCTTGACGCCCTCTTTAACATGGGAAAGGATCACAAGGGCGCTCATTTCCGGTTTCAGCGTTTCATGCGCATTTCCCTCAAGCTGGTTCTCGATGAAATACTGCGCCTTGCCTATTTTTCCGACATCGTGATAATAGGCCCCCACACGCGCCAGCAGGCTGTTGCAGTTTATGGACACGGCCGCGGCCTCGGCCAGAGCCGCTACCATAAGGCTGTGGTGATATGTCCCGGGGGCTTCTATCATAAGTTTTTTCAGAAGTGGGTGGTTGAAATCCCCGAGCTCTATCAGCCTCACATCCGAGGTCAGATTGAAAACCCACTCAAAAAGAGGAAAAAAGCTGATGATAAAAATAAAAGTTAGCGCCGAGACAAGAAAAGGCGCTCTGATGCCATCATAGATAAGATTGCTGCTGTGTATACCCAGCAGCTGCAGCGCGAAATTCGCCGCGAGGAGAAACACGAATATGGACAGAGCGTTTAAAAAAATATCAGAGCGTTTTATAATTCTCCTGGGGAAAGCCATTGCCCCCAGGCCGCCGACGAAAGAAATAAAAAAGACCTCAAAATTGCCGAGATATATGAACGACACTATCAAACTTATCAGCAACGCCGCGCTCTCCGCCACCCTGCGCGAGACAAGAAAATTAAGAAGGCTGGCCGCCGCCGGGGTAAAGACGAAATACATGCTGATCTCTCTGGATTTCGCGAACTGTGTCATAAGCACCGCCGAGACAATAACAAGCCCTGACAAAAGGATCTTTGACGGGTTCATTTCTTTTTCAGTTTTAATAAACGAAAACGCGGCGTATATCCATATAATCACAAAGAGCCCGGACCCGGCGATGAAATTTTTTTCAAAACCGAATTCCGCCACCAGCGCCGTCAGCACGCTCAATGAGATCAGGACACCGAGCATCCATGCCGGAAAAGGAATGTCTTTTTTCAGGACATTTTTATTCTTTGAGGGCTTCTCCAGCGCCGCGGCCCAGCTTTTGAAAATACGCGAAAAAAAACTTTTTACTCTGCCCATGTTTATCCTTTACTTTTTAACGGCTCCGTACGCCGCCACTATTTTCTTAACGAGAGGATGCCTGACAACATCCCTCTTACTGAACTTAATGAACTTGATGCCCCTGATGCCCGCAAGAACCTCCTGCGCGTTGACAAGGCCTGACTTCACCCCTCTTTCAAGATCTATCTGTGTTTCATCGCCGTTGATACATATCGCCCCTTTGGGCCCCAGTCTGGTCAGGATCATTTTCATCTGAAGGGCCGTTGTGTTCTGAGCCTCATCAAGAATGACAAAGGCGTCGTCCAAAGTCCTTCCTCTCATATAGGCCAGGGGAACGATCTCTATAACGCCGGAGGCTTTCTGCCTCCCGTAATATCTTTCGCCAGCCAGCGTTATAAAAGCGCTGTTGAGCGGAGCAAGATAAGGATTCACTTTTTCCTCAAAGTCCCCGGGAAGATAGCCCAGCCGCTCGCCGGCCTCGACGATAGGCCGGGAAAGTATAATTTTGGAAAATCTCCCTTCTTCAAGAAACCTGAGGGCGCACAAAACTGCCAGAAAGGTTTTCCCCGTCCCCGCCGGGCCCGTGGCAATCGTAACGGGGTTTTTCAGCATTGATTCTATATACTTTTTCTGCGCGGGCGAAGACGGAGATATCTTACTGCCGCTGCGGAATGTAAAAGGCGGCTGAGCGGAACAAACAATATCCGCCTCGGTTCGCTTCGCCGTAAGAACGCCCCCTCTGCGGAGACTCTCAATTTCTTTGGCGGCCTCGTCCAGATCGCGCGCTTTTCCGCGCAGGACAAGGCTGTTCGCCCTGACGCTCACGCCCACATCAAACATTTGTCTGATCTTTTTGATGTTGCTGTCGTAGGGGCCGAATATATCGGACAATTCGCCCTGATTTCTGATATGGATAATTTTTGTTATCAAATTTTAACGCGGAATTTTAAAAATCTGGCCTTTGTATATGATGTCGGGATCTTTTATCTGATCCTTGTTAGCCATGTATATTTTTTTCCACTGCCATGGATCATTGTATATCCGGCTCTGTTTGGCTATGTTCCAAAGGCAATCCCGCGTTTCAGCCCAGCTCCTGACAGTATAAGAATCAGCCCTTTCGGCGTCAAACTCTTTCCGCGCCTCTCTAAGCGCCGTTTCCCTTGCCTCGCGCGCATCATCCAGCGCTTTTTTGGCCAGAGAATATGAAGCGTCCGCCTTTTCCTTCGCGGGGAGATAATCGCTGTCATCAAGGGCCCGCTTCGCCTCGTTCAGAAGTTTTTCCGCGTCAGGCACGGGCACTTCCTCCTGGGCGCACACAGTTATAATTTTTTCGGCTCTGACGATGGCGTCCCTCGCGTTCAAGCGGGCTTCTTGTTCGGCCGTCATCGCTTTCTTGCCGCCGCAGGCGGCCAAAAAACCGCAAAGAACAACCACCATAATTTTTTTCATACCTTTAAATTCTCCTTGATCTCTAACACTTCTACCACCGTTGAATTTTACCAATAAGGCCGCTTTAAGGTCAATAGCTAATAAATAACGGGGACAGTCCCCCTTTATTCAGACGCGGAAAATTTGGTAGAATCACTTTGCAAATGGCGATAAAAATAAAATCGGGTTTTCCGCTCCTGCTGTCAGCCTTGACATCGGCGGAGCGGAATATAATAAAAGGCATCTCGGCTCTCGCGGCAAGACGGGGAGAGCGCGCTTACATCGTGGGCGGCTTCGCGCGCGATATACTGCTGGGCTTTCCCAACCTTGATATAGACTGCGCCGTGGAGGGCGACGCCTGCTCTCTGGCCGAAGAACTTGTCTCTGAACTCGGCGGCGAAGTCTCCCTGAACAGAAAATTCAACACAGCCAAAATAAAAGCAGAAGATCTGACAATTGACATCGCCTCCGCCAGAGAGGAACAATACGCCGCCGCGGGGGAACTTCCCGTCATCAGGCTCTCAACAATAAAACAGGATGCCCTGAGAAGAGATTTCACCGTCAACGCTCTTTATATTTCCATTAACCCTCATGATTTCGGCAAACTCTGCTCGGCGGAATCGCACCTCACTGATCTGAAAAAAGGCGTTATCCGCGTTTTTCATGACGGCAGCTTTGAGGACGATCCCACACGCATATTCAGAGCCGTGCGCTTCGCCGCCCGGTTCGGCTTCCGCATAGAACCCCGCACAAAAGGCCTGATACTAAAGGCGCTAAAAGACGGTATGCTCAAAAACATCTCGCCTTTCCGCGCTAAAAGAGAGTTAATGCTGCTTATGACCGAAATCAACGCCCCTGAAGCCATGCAAACGGCTCTTTCGCTGGGACTGGCGGGAAAAATCCTGCCGGACGTGAAAAAAAACGCTGTGCGGGATTTAAAAACAGGCCGGCTAATATGGCTGGATTTTTTTATTTACCTCGGCGGGCAATTCAGTCTTCCGCTTTACATGCTCCTCATACTGCTAAAAGATGTTTCCCCCGGGCGGCAAAAAACATTCGTTCAAAATCTTAATTTCGGAAAAAAAGACACCGCGGCTATTTTGTTCCCCAGAAAAAACATAAATAAAATACTGCGTGAAATAATCAAAAACGATCCGGCATGGCGCGTCGAGGCTGATGCCTTGCGTGACGAACAGCTTTTATTTATAGTCCTGATAGCCGCCGCGGATAATCCCGCGAATTTCCAGAAAACGGAAAAACGGGTCATGGATTATCTTCTGCACCTGAAAAGAAAAAAACCCTTTCACAGCAGCGCGGAACTGATAAGGATGGGCTTTCCCGCCGAAACGCTGGGAACGCTCGCGAAAGAAATCACCCGGGGCAGGAGGGGCGGGGAAATTCTCTCAAAATCACAGGAATACAGTTTCCTTGTAAGAAAGCTGAAAAAGTGATAAAATTTTCCGGTGGTGGCGGCACGCACGCGGGCAATGCGAAAGAAAAACCGGGACCCTGCGGCGTTTGTATTTGGAGGAAAAGAAAAATGAAAAAAATACTTTTGGTCATGGCCTTCTGCTCTTCTGTTTTTGCCCAGGAAGCTTTCGTTCTGAAAATTTCCGGTAGAGCTCACCTCAACAGCGGGGGGACATGGGAAATCCTGAAAAAAGACATGCTCGTAGCGGCCGGCGATTCAATAACAACCGAAGCTGGGGCCGAGGTCAGCCTCAGGTTATCAGACGGACACAGCGTGGATATCATGGGGGATTCCATATTCTCGCTCAGAGAAAACAGTGAAGACCTGAAGGAAATGGACATCTGGCTCGGAAGGATCTACACGAAAGTAGATAAACTCCTCCCCTCCAAAAAATTCACCGTCAGGACGCCGGCGGCCGTTTGCGCCGTCAGAGGCACAAAATTCACGGTTGATGTGGACGAGAGCAAAAAAACCGATGTCTATGTTGACGAGGGTATTGTCGGTGTGATGGATTCATCCGGAGCCGGTGAAGAGGTTTTCGTGGAAAAAGGCATGATGTCTTCGGTGAAAGAAGGCGAAGCGGCCTCAAAGCCTTTGAAGGCCAAAACCCCGCCTCAAAAAGTCGAGGAGAAAGCGGAGAAAGCAAAAAAAAGCGCCGCTCCCAAAAGCGCGCCCGTTGCGAGCGCTCAGGCCCAGGCATCACGCGAGCAGGGCGCCGAAAGCGGCCGGACCGCGGCCGCGTCAGGGAATGTTGCCATGAACGGCTCCATCGGAGCTGTCTCCCTCACCCGCGACGGAGAGACAAAAGTTTATTACGAATTCAGCATGTATCCCGAACTGACCTTCGGCAAACTCGGCATAGGCCTTGAGCTTGTCGTGCATTTTGATGAAAACAACCAGATACTGAAAGATGAGTGGACTAAAGAGCGCTACCCTGAGAAAATAGATTACATAAGATGGGGCCGCAAACACCAGGATCCTTTTTATTTTCTCATCGGCAGGTTCAGAAGGCCGGTCTCTCTCGGGCACGGTTTCATCGTGAACAATTACTCCAACATGGCCCGCTATCCCAATATCAAGAAAATAGGCCTTGAATTCGATCTGGACAGGAACAAATGGGGCATAGAGGCCATGACGGACGATGTGACAAGAGCGGATATCATAGGCGGCAGATTCTATGCGCGGCCGCTCTTGGAAACAGGCATTCCGCTACTGAGAAATTTGAAGATAGCGGCGTCGGCCGGCACAGATAAGGACCCCGACTCCGATTCCGAAACCAAAAACGACGCCGTCACGATAATAGGCGCCGATGCGGAACTGCCTCTGCTCAACTTCAAATATTTCAATGCGTCAATTTACGGCGATATAGCAAAAATGCAGATGAGTGACACTTATGATTCCTTCAACACCTCTTCTACAACCAATCTTGTAGACGGAGGAATAGGCAAGAGTGCCGGCGTAAGCGGCAAGATGTTTTTCCTCAATTTCCGGGGCGAATACAGGATCGTGGAGGACAATTTTATCCCGGGCTACTTTGACGGCCATTACGATATTGACCGCTGGACACAATACAGCGCCGTGAGCGGAACAAACACGAAAGCCGTGGGAATGCTCTGGGGTAAAACAAAAGACCCCGTAAAAGTCGGCCCTTACATAGAGGCATGGTTCTCGTTTTTCAGGATAATAGATTTCCGCGCGTCTTATGAAAATTATAACAACGTCAGGCACGATGACCCCTTTTATCCGCACCTCATAGCCTCGGCTTCAATGGCGCAACTGCCGTTCCTGGCCAACTACACGCTGGAAGCCGATTACGATAAAAAAGGCGCGCACACATGGGACGATATAAAAAAAGTGGATGAAAACGCCATACTGGCGCTGAAAGTGGGATACCGCGTCGCGCCGAATGTCACCATGCTCATCGTCACCAGACGCAATTATGACAGTGAGGGGACTCCCACAAAAACGACGACGGCCGAAACACGCATACGTTTCTGATAAAAATCAGCGGAGGTAAATCATGCAGTCAATAATTCTCGCGGGCGGCTTCGGCACGAGGCTCCGCCCCCTTACCATCGCCAAACCGAAACCCATGATAGATGTCGCCAACGCTCCCATAATGGAGCATGTTGTCAATCTGCTGAAAAAAAACGACTTCACCGACATAACATCCCTGCTCTACTATCAGCCCGACATAATAAAGAATTATTTCGCCGATGGAAGGAAATTCGGCGTCAACATGAGCTATGTCAAAACCGGCGCTGACCTCGGCACAGCGGGGGCCACCGGGACATGCCGCGACAAAATGAAAGGCACTTTCCTGGTGATAAGCGGCGATGTCATCTGCGATTTTGACCTCAAAAAAGCCGTGGCCTTCCATAAAAAAAGAAAAGCCCTCGCCACCATCATCCTCACGCGCGTCCCGGATCCTCTTGAGTACGGGATCGTGATAACAAAAAAAGACGGCAGGATATCCAGTTTTCTCGAAAAACCGACATGGGGAGAAGTGTTTTCCGACACCATCAACACCGGCACCTATATTTTTGAGCCCGAGATCTTCAAATACCTTCCCGAGGGCCGTGAAATGGATTTTTCCAAAAATCTGTTCCCCCTGCTCCTTGAAAATAAAGAACGATTTTTCGGCCACATCTGCCCCGGCTACTGGAAAGACGTGGGGAATCTCGACGAATACCTCAACAGCCATTACGACGCGATGACCGGAAAAATCAAACTCAGCATTAAATCGCGTAGGATTGTCAGAGACGGTTTCCCCGTCTGGGCGGGTAAAAACACCGTGATACCAGAAAATATCAGATTTGACGGACCCGCCATCTTCGGAGATAATGTCACGATTGAAGACGGTGCCACTATAGGCGACTCCTGTTTCGGCGACGGCTGCCGCATAGGCAAACACTCCAAAATATCCCGGAGCGTCATGCAGGCAGGTTCCGGCTGCGGCCATCACTGCGACATAAAAGAAACGATAGTGGGTTTCGGGACGAATATCTCGGAGAATGTAAAGAGCGCGCCGGGAGCGGTCATAGGCAATGACTGCGAAATAGGCGCGGGAGCGACGCTGAAAGCCCACATAAAAGTCTGGCCGCAAAAAACAGTGGAGTCGGGAGCTTTTGTGAACAGCTCGGTGATCTGGTCCGACAGGTTTTCCAGGAATCTTTTCGGCAGCCACGGCATAAACGGCCTCGCGAACATAGAGATCACTCCCGAATTCGCCACACGCCTCGGAGCGGCGCTGGGCGATAAAATAGGCAAAGGCAATTATGTCCTGACCTCCCGCGACGCCAACCAGAATTCAAGGATGATAAAAAGATCCATCATAGCGGGATTGATATCCACAGGCGTAAAAGTCGGCGACCTCAGGACCATGCCTATTCCCGTGGTGAGATACGAGAGCGGAAAGGAGGGCGAAGCCGGCGGTATTCATGTGCGAATGTCGCCCTTTGACCCGCGCATAATAGACATACTCTTCTTTGACGAGAGCGGCTGCGAAATATCCCCCGCGAAACAAAAAGCCATAGAGCAGACTTTTTTTAAAGACGACATAAGCCGCGCCGGAACTGATGAGGTGGGTGAGATAATGCTGCCTCCGCGGGCATCCGAATATTATAGGGAAGGTTTTCTGAATAACCTCAACGAGAGCGCTATCCGGAAGAAAAGCGTTAAAATAATCTGTGACTATGCATTCTCGCCCGCCTCGCTCATTTTCCCATCTATACTCGGACGGCTAAAAATAGAAACAATCTCCTTAAACGGCGTTCTCCATCCGCAGCGCACGAGCAAAACCCACGAGGAATTCGTGCAATCCATAGACACCGTGGCCAATGTCGTAAAATCGGTCAAAGCGGACCTGGGCGTGATGTTTGATGTGGGAGGAGAAAAAATATTTCTTGTGGACGGAAAAGGAAGGCGTATCCATTCCCAGAAAGCCCTCCTCATCGTCCTATCTCTCGTCGGAATGTCAAAAAAGAAAGGAACAATATGCCTGCCGGTCAACTGTACCATAGAGGCAAAAAAAATAGCAGGAAAATACGGCCTTGAAGCCCTGTCCTCAGGAGCCACGCCCCAGAGGCTGATGAGCGCCTGCAAGCAAAAAGACATAATTTTCGGCGCCGACGGCAAAGGCGGTTTTATTTTCCCGGAATTCCAGCCGAGTTTTGACGGGATGTTCAGCGTCTGCAAGATCATTGAGCTCTGCTCGGAGCTCGGCGTGAGCCTTGCCGAAATCGCGTCAAAAATAAAAGACCCCGAAATATCCGGGCGGTCCGTTTACTGCCCCTGGGAGAAAAAGGGCCTTCTGATGAGGAAACTCTCGGAAGCTTTTCCCGCGGCAAAAACCGAACTGGTGGACGGAATCAAGCTGATAGAAAAAAACTCATGGCTTCTTTTTATGCCCAACGCGGAAAAAGCCAGCTTTAATCTCTCCTGCGAAGCTCCGTCAAAAAAAGAAGCTCTGAAAATTATAAACAAATACGCGGCCATGATTAAACAGTGGCTTAAATAAATTTTGGCGGCGTTCCTTTTTCTGCTCATCCCGCTTGCCGTCAATCCTTTCGGGCAGGACCCCTATCTTATAAAAACAGTTTTATCAGTCGCCCTCATAAGCGCTGCGGCAGCGCAAACATTATTTCAACGAAAAAAACTGTATGCGGGAAATCTCTCACCTGTTCTTGTCATTTTTGTTCTCAGCACTTTTTTATCTCTTACGGCCGCCTCAAACATTGATGTGGCGCTTTTAAAATTATCCGCGACAACGCCTCTTCTGCTGCTTTATTTTTTTCTTGATTCCTCCGCGCGGAACAAGGCTCTGAATTTCACAGCTTACGCCGTTATCATTGTGTGCGCGGTGGGCATAATTCAAAAAACCACTTTTCTGCTATCGGGTTCGGCGGGAGCTTTTTCCGGAAGAATATATTCAACTCTGGGGAACCCAAATTTTCTCGCCAGCTTTCTTCTTATAAGTTTTCCGTTTTTCGCCTCGTGGGCGGATAAAAAAAATCACGGGAGTCTCGCTCTTCTGCCTTACGCATGCATACTTCTCACCCAAACCGCGGGAAGCATTCTGTCTCTTCTCGTTATTCTTGGGCTCTTCTTCGCGCGTGACAGAAAAAAAGCGAAGCTTTCATTTCCCGGCGTTCTTTTCCCTGTTCATCTGCTCATTATAATTTGCGCGCTCTTTTTATTCGGACTTTCTTCCAAGAAAATGTCAGTTCAAGAACGGCTTTTTAAGTGGCGCTCAGGTATTGAAATTGTAAAAGAGAATCCTCTTCTGGGAGTCGGTTGGGGAGGAGTAAAAACTAATTTCGCTCTTTATCAGCAGCGGGTCAAAAGAGATTTCGCTCTCAAATCAACCTCCGAAAGTAAAATACACAACGACTATATACAAATAGCGGCGGAAAGCGGGATAATAGGTTTCCTCGCGTATGGGGCGCTTTTATTCTCAGCCCTTGCGTTCCTGAGAAAAAATAATTTTTACGCTTTTGCCGGGCTTACCGCCTTTATGCTTGATTCGGTCACGAATTTTCCCGTTGAGCTTCCCGCTTCGCTTATGCTTCTTGCCCTGATTCTCTCTTTTGACGGCGAAAAAAATAATGTGAAAATTTCAAAAGCCGTCCCTGCGACTGCATCCGATAATGCCATTTTACACATGGCGCTTGCAATTGTCTGTTTATTTTTTTTGTTTATCAGCGTTAAAGATTTTGTCGCGGATATTTCAAGAAAAAAAGGCTATGACAGCTATGCGGTTAACGATTTCAAAAACGCAGAATCTTCCTGGCTTCTAGCCCACAGGCTCTCTCCCACGTCGGGGAAAACAGCCTACGCCCTCGGAATGCTTTATATAAACACCAAACGTTATCCCGAAGCGATAAACATGTTTAAGAAATCAATAAAAATACGCAATTACGGCGAAGTTTACAACAACCTCGGCAACGCTTTCTATCTCAACGACAATAATGCCGAAGCTCTCCCCGCATGGGAAAAGGCCGTTGAACTCGGATGCCCCGGAAAAGAAAATATTCAAAAAAATATAAACTCGCTCAAAAAAGAACCCTGATATTTATTGCAGATTTGTAATCAGTTTTTTCATGTCGGATTTAAAAACCGGCATCCAGAACTCTCCTAAATACAATTTGTCGTCTGAAAGAACTCCGGGAAAACCCGCTTTTTCAATTTTCGGCCGGATTCCCCTCATCAGTTCCCGAAGTTCCGAAGACTGCATTTCTGAATCGAGATTAAGAAAGCTCTTCTGATTTAATTTCAACCATAATTCCTCTAATGCGTTAAAAAACAAAGGCCGGTTCATCCATCCCTCTAATTTTCCGTCCAACATTAAAAATTCAGACCATTTTTTATTGTCAAGCCAGTAATGCTTTTCCCTGCCCGATGCGGTAAGCCTAACCAGACCCGACCGCTCCATAGCTACCAGTGTGTCCTGCACAGTTTTTTGGGAATAATAAGTTTCTCCCGCGATTTTGCTGGGATGCGATTCCCCTTTTGCGAGAAGATACAGTATTATCTCACTGCGCGCGTTAATGCCAAAAAGAAACCGGAGCTTCACGGTTAAACAATTATTGCTTCCTGTTTTTATGGGATCTAATTTCTTTCTTATTTCCACTTTACCTCTAAGATAACCCTGCTTAAAAAAAACAGGGTCGTTCTTCCCGAACTGTTTCATCGTTCTGCCGTCTTTTAGAAAAAATAAACTTTCCCGCGAACCGGCTTCCGGAGATCGTGTTAAACCCTCCCATTTTAAGAATTTGTGTCTCCGCGCCATAAAAGACGCGACCGCCGAAAGAACGCTTGCACCGCTAAAATTATAACTATTCATTATTTTCTTCAAGCGCTGGACATTAATCAGGTTGCCATTTGCGCAAAGCCAGTTTATAATCTCATCAAAAAGACGAGGGTCATACCGCGCGGCCGTGCAGCTAAAAAGAAGCAGCGCTTCCGGATCGACAATGCGGCATTCTTTATCACCCCCGTAACCGGAAACGCCGAGAACAGACCATTGCCTCCACAGAAAAGTTAATAAGCTTTCCAGGTAAAATCCCTTAATTTTATTCAGCGATTGATTCATAACCCAGCTTCCTCAACATATCTTTCAAAACACAGCGGAAACCTTCTGAAGAATCATGCTTAAGCGCCCAGGCCGAGGCCTCTTTGATTTCCTCTTCCGCGGGATTCAACGCAAGTAAATCATCAACATGACGGCCGGGGCCCTGGTCAGCCGCTGCAAATAATTTTAAATGTACCTGATCATATCTGCCCAAAAAATATACTGTCAGCTTCCTGCCGTAAATGCGTTGATTCGCTCTTTGAATAAACCCTTCGGGGAGGCCCTCTTTCATGATATCTCCGGGTCCGGAATTCAGCCACTCCTCATTCATACCTAAATCATGCGCAACTTCGCATGCGGCTTTGAGAACTATTTCCGGCAAAGGGGATGATTTTCTAAAACTAAGAACGCCTTTTTTATCCGCGTTTCCCACCGCCACAACATCCACATCTTTCGTAACGCGTGATAGCAATTCTGAAATGATTAACGATGAGCCTCCGCAGACAACAAGAATTATGTGAGAAGATTTTTTTAATTCCAGCTTCTTCCCCATCAGCATTAACGCTTTTTCTAATTGTTCTTTGCTATACATAATATAAGCGATACCACTTCTGACAAGTGGTATCGCTTATATTATACGCTTATTCTGATAAATGTCAAGCGAATGAATTACATTGCAGACCCGACGCCTGGTCCGTTAAGCTCTTGTTTTATGTTTTTCCTTATTGTAAAATCCAATTATGATATTTTTCGCAAAAAGGCCTGCTCTTGCCCTGATAATGAGTTTCGTCACCGCGATAGCTATCGGGACACTTCTGCTTATGCTTCCCGCCTCTACACCCAGGGGATGCGGTATCTCTTTTGTTGACGCTCTTTTCACGTCCGCTTCCGCAACCTGTGTGACAGGCCTTATAGTGCGAAGCACAGCGACGGGCTTTACCCTTTTCGGCAAAACCGTCATTCTCCTGCTGATACAGCTCGGCGGCCTCGGGCTTATGACATTTTCCGTGTCGCTTTTTCTGGCTTTCGGAAAAAAAATATCAAAAACACAGGAAGTGCTGCTTAAAGACTCCCTCAACGAAGACAGTATCCGCAGCGCCAGGGAAATACTCAATTTCCTGCTTCTCGTCACTTTCGGATCCGAAATAATAGGCGCGGTGTTTCTTTTTTTCAGTTTTCGGCAATTTTACGCCGCGGGAGAAGCCGTCAAAATGGCGGTGTTCCATTCGGTGTCGGCTTTCTGCAACGCCGGATTTTCGCTTATTGATTCAAGCATAAGCATCTTTGCCAAAAGCCCCGGTGCCGTTATTGTGTTCTCAGCGCTGATTATAGTGGGAGGCATAGGTTTTGTTGTGCTGCTCGACATATTTAATAACTTTACCGGAAAGGAAAAAAGATTTAAGCTGCACACACGGCTCGCCATCGTAGTCACGGCGGCGCTTCTCTTAGGCGGAACGCTGCTTTTTTATGCCTCTGAAAAAAATAACATTTTAAAAGACATGAGCTCCGGGAACAAGTGGCTGAATTCTTTTTTTCTTTCCGTCACCTCAAGAACCGCCGGATTTAATTCCGTTGACACTGCCCTTCTTAAACCGTTCAGCAAATTCACGGCAATCGGCCTCATGTTTGTAGGCGCCTCGCCCGGCGGCACCGGAGGCGGCGTTAAGACTGTCACCTTCGCGATTATACTGCTTATAGCCGTCGGCCACATCAGGCGCCGAAGCGAAATAACCGTCGCCGGACGCACCATCCCGCCTTTTTTCGAACATCGGGCGGTCGCTATACTTGTTTATGCTTTTATAATAATTATGGCCGCCGGCGGAATTCTGCTTTATGCGGAAAATCTTCCATTTGAAGATATTATTTTTGAAGTGGTATCGGCTTTCGGCACTGTGGGGCTGTCGGCGGGAATAACCGCCAAACTTTCTGACGCTTCAAAATACACGCTGATTGTTGTTATGTTTATGGGACGGCTGGGGCCTCTTACCATAGCTCTGGCGACAATGGGGCACAAACAGCATCTTGATATCTCTTACGCGAGCGAGCGGGTGCTGCTGGGCTGAATGGAAAAAACAGATTTTTTGTATTGGCAATTATCAATTTGATTTATAGAATATAGCCTTGAGAAGGGGGAAATAAAAATGAGACAGATAGCGATTATAGGACTCGGGAGTTTCGGAAACGCTCTCGCCAAGGCGCTGGCGTCAAGCGGCGTTGAGGTCATAGCCATTGACCGCGATAAAGACCGCATAGAAGAGCTGAAGGAATATGTCACTCTCGCCGTTGCCTGCGACGCCACCGATGAAAAAACGCTGAAAAATATAGGCCTTGGCGATGTGGATCTCGCATGTGTGGCCATAGGCGAAGACGTTGAAGCCTGCCTTCTGACGTCCATACTGCTTAAGAAACTCGGCGTCCCCGCAATTTTCAGCAGGGCTGTCACTCCGATGCAGAAAGAAATACTGAAAGCCATAGGCGTTACCCGGATTATTGAAATTGAAAATGAAATGGGCAAAGAAATCGCAAACGCCATAATCGCTCCGCGTATCCTCAAAAGAGTATCGCTTGGTGAAAACCATTCCATGGCCGAGATAAAAGTTCCTCCGTCTTTTGTGGGAAAAAGAATTTCGGAACTGAATCTGCGTCAGAAAAACAGAATAAACATAGTCGCCATAAAAAGAAACGTTCCTGATATTGACAAGGCAACCGGCAGCAAAACAACCAAGGAAGAAATCAACACCGTGCCAGACCCCGATACTTATTTTGACGAGAATGACATAATTATCGTAGCCGGAACAGACAAAGATATTAAAAACATCTGACGCGAAAATGAAAAATCTCTACCGCAACACACTGCTCGTTCTTATATTTATCTGCTTTTTATCCGTGACAGGAAGCGTCTTTTTTTCAAACGAAACAGCCGTACGTATCTTTGTGACATTCGCTGACACGCTAATCGCGGCCGGGCTGATTTTTCTGGTTCTCTCATTTTCAAAAAAACTTTCAAAAATAAACAATCAGCTTCAGATAGTGGCATCCGGCTCCTTCACGACGGATTTTCCCGAAAAAATAAATAACGAACTGGATATGCTGACATTCAAACTCAGCAAATTGTTCAACAATCTGAATAATTACGACAGGCTGCGGGCAAAAAATGTGGCGAAATCCGCGAAAGCGTATATGGCTCTCACTATGAATATATCAGAACCCGTTATAATGGCCGACTTTGAGGAAAACACAGCTTCGCTCAATCCCGCCGCGCAAAAAATATGGAACCTTGAAACCCGCGTCTTTCCGCTGGATGTTGTCACAAAACACGCCCAGAATATTGAATTTAGAAAATTTCTTGAAAAAGTCGTATCCTCCAACGAGGAAAAGGCCGATGTTTCAATATATTTTCCGTCCGCGTCACGCAGAGAAGTCTCTGTCAAAGCCGTACCCATAAAAACAATTGACGAAAAAATAATGCTCATTCTGCTTTTTATCACAACCGGTGACGATAAAAAGGAAAACGGTCAATAATTCAGCAACTATAAATTATCCTCCCCCAGGGTTTGGCAAGTATTCTGTTGAAAACCGCAATAATAATTTCACCATCAAAAAGCTAACATTCGTGTAGAATACTGGTAAATCTCCGCTCATTTTTCAAGGGGAGTTTTTAGGAGTCATAAGACCAGAAAAATAATAGTAAACAGCGGAATGATATATTTTAAAAGAAAAAGTTTTGGGTGCTGGCGCTAACGAGTAGGCACTCGTGATCACCGTTCCCACCAGCTAGATACGATGAATAGACCACCTACTATTATGTTAGTAGCGCAATTTTAACTTATGTATAAGTTTTGTCAAGAGCCAGATGGTATGTACTGTGGGAATAGGAAGGGACATCGTGACCCCCCTGGGAAGAAATATAGGTTTATCAGGTTGATTTGTTTTGGGGAAGAATATGAAAAGAAGATAAGGATT
>PHAM01000020.1 GCA_002841685.1 Elusimicrobia bacterium HGW-Elusimicrobia-2
GTCATTCTGAGGAGCGTTAGCGACGAAGAATCTAAGATTTCTCGCTTCGCTCGAAATGACAGAATGTATGCCGTTCAATCGGAGTATGAATAATGGGGGATAGCAATAGGAAATTGTTGTTGACGGCGTCTCATAATTTCATTAGAATGAGCATAGAAATGCAAATTAACAGGAGACGAGTTTGAAAAAAATAAAAATAAAGGTTGAAGATTCCGTCGGAAAGATTTTCCCGCACGATATAACGGCGATAATACCCGGGAAATTCAAGGGCCCCGCGTTTAAAAAAGGGTGTATAATAAAAAAAGAAGATATTCCATCTCTCTTAAAAATAGGAAAAGAAAAAATCTGGGCTCTGGAAATTTCAAAAGATGAATATCACGAAAACGAAGCGGCGGAAAAATTCAGAACTCTTGCCGGGGACAATGTCAGATCAATCGGGCCTTCAGAAGGTAAAATAAGTTTCATCGCCGCCAAAAGCGGGCTTCTTCTTGTTGAGAGGAAGAGCGTTGACAGAATCAACCGGATCAAAGATGTGGTTTTGTCGACACGGCACTCCTTTGTTCCGGTCAAAAGCGGAGAGATAATAGCGGGAATAAGAATTGTTCCGTTAGCGACGAAGAAAACAAACGTGGACAAAGTTTTAAACGTCGCGCCTAAGACGGCGGCAGAAGGCACGCCGTGGTGTGACGCCAGCGCTTCGCGAGCGGATAAGTTGTTGGAGATAAAGCCGTTTAAAAAGAAAAAATGCGCCATTATTGTTACGGGTTCGGAAGTCGCGAAAGGCAGAATAAAAGATAAATTCAGACCGGTTATAGAAAAAAAATTGAAGGAATACGGAAGCTCTGTTAATTTTTTCAAAATTATTACCGATGATGAAAAACAAATAAAAGAAGCTATCCTGGAGGCGAAAAAGAAATGTAATTTGATTATACTCACGGGCGGTATGTCGGTTGACCCCGACGACGTGACGCGTCTTGCCGTAAAAAAAGCGGGAGCAAAAATTATTTCTTACGGAGCGCCCGTTTTGCCGGGCAATATGTTTCTTGCGGCGTATATCGGAAAAATCCCGGTCCTGGGGATTCCCGCGTGCGCGCTTTTCTATAAGAGGACAGTCTTTGACCTTTTTCTTCCGATGGCGCTGGCCGGGGTTGAGATAACAAGGGAAAATATTTTAAGCAGGGGTTACGGCGGTATCTGCCTTCAATGCAGAATTTGCGTTTTCCCCGACTGCCCCTTTGGAAAGTCATGACAGATTCACAGGGAAGAAAAATCAGCTACATCAGGATTTCGCTCACAGACAGATGCAATCTCCGCTGCCGCTATTGCATGGGAGAGGAAGGAATAAAAAATTTAAGACATAGTGATATTTTGACATACGAGGAAATTCTGAGGATGACAGAAATTTTCAGAACTCTTGGCGTGGAAAAATTCAGGTTTACGGGAGGTGAGCCGTTTGTGCGCAAGGGCGTTATGGATTTTTTTGAACAGCTGGATTTCCCTTTTCACATAACGACAAATCTTACCGCGCCTTTCCTCGACATAGGCAGAATAAACAAACTTAAAATTGCCTCAATCAATGTGAGCTGCGATTCACTGGAACCCGAAAAATACAGATTTATAACGCGCGGCGGCCGGCTTGAAACTTTTCTTGAAAATTTCAGAAAGCTCCGTATAAAAAACAAAAAACTGAATGTTGTGCTGGTAAAAAATTTTAATGATGACGAAGTGCTGGATTTTATAAAATTCGCCGCGGAATCGGACGCTGATGTGAGATTTATAGAGAAAATGGATTTTTTGAACGATAATCTTGATTTTGCTCCGTTGCGGCCCCTTGAAAAAAATCTCATAGAGACGGGAATTATTGAAGCGGAAAGTTTTAACGAGCCCGGCGGTGCCGCCAGATATCACAAGATGAATAACTCAGATAAACGTGTCGGATTTATTTCTTCCATGACCGAGCCTTTCTGCGACAGGTGCGGCAAAATCAGGATTAAAGCGAACGGCGATGTGAAGCTCTGTCTTTTTGATGAGAACAGTTTTAATATTAGTAATGTTTTAAAAAACGGCGCAAACAATGAGATACTGGATTTTATTTATGGGATTATTCAAAAGAAAGGTAAATTTCCCGATGTCCGCCGGGGAATGGAGCCGATAGCTCAAATGGGAGGATAAATGAATACCGCACTTTCGTATTGGTCCGAAAAAGGCAATTTAAGAATGATAGATGTGACGGAGAAGAAAATTACGAAACGTGTCGCGAGGGCCGTCGGGAAAATTCTGATAAAACAAAAGACAATGGAGCTTATAAAATTAAAAAAAACGCCGAAAGGCGATATTTTTGCCGTGTCAAAAACAGCAGGCATAAACGCCGTAAAACAGACGCAGTTTCTGATACCGTTGTGTCACAATTTGGGAATCACGCACTGCGAGATAGATTTCAAAATCAGAAAAAACGCTGTTGAAGTGATCACGACCGTAAAAACAAAAAGCTTTACGGGTGTTGAAATGGAAGCCCTGACGGGAACGGCCGTCACGCTTCTGACCCTTTATGATATGCTGAAACCCGCGGATAAATCCATGGTGATTTCGGAAATAATGCTGCTTTCAAAAAGCGGAGGGGAGAGCGGGAAATGGCTGAGAAAATAACTGCTGCCGTGCTGACGGTGTCCACCGGCTCTTTTGCTGGAACAAGAAAAGACACAAGCGGGCTCGCGCTTTGTAAACTGTGCGGAAATAACGGTTTTAACGTGATTGCGCATGATATTGTTGATGACAGCAAAGCCCAGATAATGCGTAAGCTGAAATTTTACGCGGACAAACTGAAAGCGGATATTGTTCTCACAACAGGCGGTACCGGCTTCGGCCCCGAAGACATCACTCCCGAAGCGACAGCGGCGGTGCTTGAGCGAAACGCTCCCGGTATTCCGGAACTTATACGAATGGCAGGCTTCAAAAAAACAAAAACAAGCGTTTTATCAAGAGGTATTGCCGGCATAAGAAAAAAAAGCCTGATAATCAATCTGCCGGGATCGCCGAAAGGCGCGGAAGAATCGTTTGAAGCGGCGGCCGGCCTGCTGTCTCATGCGGTAAAGATGTTAAAGGGCGGCGGCCATTGACGGAGCCGGCGCGATGAAGGAGCATTTTATGAAAATAGCGGAAATAAATATAAGCAAAAAAAAAGGAACGGTAAAGACCCCCGTTGAAACAGGCGAATTGATTGTGGATTTCGGTTTTTGCGGGGACGCGCATGCCGCCTCTGGTTCTGCGAAGCAGGTGAGTATTCTGAGCGTTTCCTCAATAAATAAGATGAGGGAGGAGCTTGGAGACAAAATTACCGGCGGTGTTTTCGGCGAAAATCTGGATTTGGAAGGAATTGAAAATTCGGAACTTCCTGTCGGCAAAAAAATAGTTTTCTCCTCCGGCGCGGAACTGGAAGTGACTGAAATCGGTAAAAAATGCCACAGCGGCTGCGAGATATTCAAAATCACGGGAAAATGCATTATGCCGCTGAAAGGAGTATTCTGCAGGGTTGTGAAAGGCGGTAAAGTGAAAAAAGGGGATGTATTTAATGTTTTGTAAGGTTGAAAACGCCACGAAGGCAAGAAAGAAATTTCTTCAGCGTATAGACGAAAAAAAAACCTATATTATCTCCAAGGATTCCATAGCGCGCGCCGTACTGATGCCGGTGGAAGCGTATGAAAAATTCATTGCTGCGGGAAGAACAAAGCTCCCCGCTCTTGCCGTACTGGGAGCCCGGGACTGCGGCAGGAAAAAAGCGCTTGAAACGGCCTCTGCCGTTAATTCCGCCGGAAAGTATTTTTCAAAAATAATCTTTGTGTACGGCCCCGAAACAGAAAAATATGCCGGACTTTTTAAAACCGGTGAAACGCGGATCGTTTGCAATGAAAAACCGCAGATGCCTATAATCACTTCGCTGAAGCTCGCTGTTTCGGCGCTGTCGCCGGGCGATGATTTCCTTGTGTTCTGCTTTCTTTCAAAGCCCCCTGCCAAACATATGCTGGGGAAGATGTCCCGAAAAACAGCTCTTGCCCGGAAAAACCGCAAAGGCATTGTTATAACAACAGTGAACAAGCGCCCGACCCATCCTGTAGCGATGTCAAAAAAATATTTTAAGATGCTCCTGTCTACGAGAAAAGAGCTTGGCATTCCCTACATAATCAGAAAGTTCCAAAAAGACATAATTTACTCATAACCGGCGGGCAGGGGTTCAGCGCTTGAGTTCTTTCTCCAGCCAGTCCTCATAATCTTTACCGCACGCGTATACATCAAAGGCGATTATTTCCGGCACTTCATAATTATGAAGCATTTTTATAACTTTCTCAACTCTGCCAAACAGCGATTTTCGTGTCTTGATAAAACAGAGATATTCTTCCGCGCGCTCTATATCGCCTTCCCATCTGTATACACTGTTTGCTTTTCCCGTGATCTGAACGCAGGCGGCAAGGCGTTTTTCGACCAGGACTTCCGCTATTTTTTCCAGCGTTTTCCGGCTTCCGGAAGCCGTTGTAATCTGAATAAATTTTTCTCGTTTCATAAACACCCCCGCTTATGTTATTAAAAAATTTCTGCTGTGGCTATATGAATACCGGGTTTTTTGTTAAAATAGTGCCATGGAAAAAATAGATACAGTTGTTATCGGGGGCGGGGCAGTGGGCTTGGCGATTGCCAATGCCATTGCCGAAAAAGGCAAAGACATATTTCTTTTTGAGAAAAATCCCTATCTCGGCGATGAGCAGTCCGGCAGGAACTCGGGGGTTATCCATGCCGGACTTTATTACAAGGAATATCCTTTGAAGAAAAGACTCTGCGTTGAGGGCAACAGGATGCTTTATGCTTTTTGCGAAAAGAACGGTGTCTCCTTTTCAAAAACCGGTAAATTCATAGTGGCCGTCAACGCGGAAGAAGACAGGATGATAGATCGCTATATTGATAACGCGCGGGATTCCGGCGCGCTGGGCGTGCGGCGCGTGAGCCCCGCTGATGTGCGGGAAAAAGAACCTAATGTTAATGTTTATTCGGCGCTCATAAGCCCCTCCACCGGCATTGTGGACGCCGCCGATTACATAAGCTGCCTCGGCCGCGAGGCCCGCGCGAAGGGCGTTGAGGTGATGACATCCACAAAGGTCACGGGCATTACTTCCGGCGGAGCGGGTTTTATTATTGAGCTGGAAGAAGGCGGCGGAAAATCCGTCAGCGCTGTCAGGAGGGAGGAATTTACGGCTGAGACGATCATCAATTCCGCGGGCCTTTATTCCGACGAGATAGCCAATATGATAAATCCGGAAAACGCGTATAAGATAATACCCGTGCGCGGCGAGTATTACTGTTTTGATTCATCCTCAAGAAGCGAACTGGCGATGAACGGAACGAATGTTTATCCCGTGCAGAAAGAATATTTTATAGACGGGGCAAGGCATCTGGCCATAGGCATACATCTCACTCCGGTTTTTGATATAGCGCCGGACGGCCGGAAGGCCATAGGCAAAAAAATACTTGTGGGTCCGACATCCCTCGCCGTGAGAGACAAGGACGACTTTGAAAAAGGACGCCTCGGCCCGGAGCATTTCTATGAGGGTATCAAAGAGTTTTTTCCCGGGATAAAACCGGAAGATCTGAAAATTGATTATGCCGGCAACCGCGCGAAACTTGAAACGGGCGGTGATTTCATAATAGAGAGGGATAAAAAGTATTCCGGCGCGGTGAATCTTGTCGGCATAGAATCGCCGGGTCTGACAGCGTCTCTGGCGATAGCGGGATTTGTTAAAAATCTTATCGCGGCATAAATGGCATCGCGCGGGTTTGTGTTTACGGTGGAATTTCAGTAAAATCAGGTCATGGGAAATATACTTATTTTTGTCGCCATCGCTCTTCTTGCGGCGATACTGATCAAGCTCTTTATATCAGGCGGCAGCAATGACAGTCAGGCACTGATAGATATCAATAACAAAATAACGGAGATGAAAATCAATCAGCTGGAAGGCCTTAACCAATCCATGAAAGAGCAGCAGGCGGCGTTCGGCGTTATTATTAAAACAGTGAATGAGAACCTTTCCAGAACCCAGGGCAACATCAATGAGCAGCTCGGCTCGGCCGGAGCGACCATGGGGGATGTGCAGAAGAAACTTGGAGCGCTCGCCGAAACGACCAAAAACATCCAGAAAATAGGGGAAGACATTTCCTCGCTTCAGGATATTCTCCAGGCCCCGAAGCTCAGGGGTAATCTCGGGGAATTCATGCTTGAAGATTTGCTAAAAAACCTCGGCGCCAGCAATTATGCCATGAAGTATTCTTTCAGCGACGGGACACAGGTTGACAGCATTATAAAGCTCGGCGAAAAAATAGTGCCGATAGATTCCAAATTCCCTCTGGAAAGTTTTAAGCGCCTGATGCTCGCGCCGGACGATGATGAAAAAAAGAAGTGCAAAAAAGAATTCGTCCGCAGCGTAAAAGAGAGAATAGACGAGATCGCCGATAAATACATCAATCCTGATGAGGGAACTTTTGACTTTGCCCTGATGTATATTCCGGCTGAAAATGTTTTTTACGAAGTAATCATAAATGATTCTTTCGCGCATGATTATGAGATAGCGGAATACGCCATGAAGAAACACGTTGTCCCTGTTTCACCCAACAGTTTTCACGCCTATATCATGGCCATAGTGTACGGGCTCAAGGGGTTTAGAATAGAAAAACAGGCGGCGACGATTCTGGGTGAACTGACAAAAATACAGGATCAATTCGCGAAATTCTATTTAAACTTCACGCTCGTGGGAAAGCATATAAGCAACGCCTATTCCAAATATGACGAAACACAAAGGCGCGCCGAAAAATTGAATGAGAAAATATCAAAATTAACTCTCGAACATAACGAGCTGCCCGACGAAACGGAATATATAGAAAAGATACCGGACGGCGGAAATTCGGCGGCGCCGGCCGATTAAGCGGATTCAAATCTCAGTCTTCTTTTTGTTCAAGTTCCACGATGTGGATTATCGCCGATTTGCTGATTATGATGGAGTGATATTTTTTTTCCAGCTGCCCGTTTTTTGAGATGACCGCGTTTGCAATGGGAATAAAAGATTTGGCCGTGTCGTTGATAAAATCCGACAGGCGTGTTTTATAGCCAGCGGTGGGAAGATTAATAACGCCTTCCACAACACGCCCGCCGAGGATCTCTATTTCCACGGGAATCTTTCTGAAAACGCCGTCTGCCATTTTTCCTCCCCGGGACGCGCCGAAAGCCGCCCCGTCCGCTCTTACTGCTCTTTTTTAAGGACTCTGAAAACTTCCTCGGAAGATGTCACGCCGCTGAGGCATTTCTGGAGTCCGTCCTGAAACATGGGTACAAGGGTGCCGTTATCTATTGCGGCCCTCTGTATTTCTTCGGGCGTCACCCCTTTTTTAATAACCAGTTTTCGTATTTCCTCATCGGGCATAAGGATCTCGTGCACCCCGATGCGGCCTTTATAACCGGTGTTATCGCATTTTTTGCAGCCCGCCTTTCTGAAAAGCGTGATGCCAGGTTCAATTCCAAGACTTTCGGCCAGATCGGCGTCAGCTTTAAATTCTTCTTTGCAGGCGCATAGCCTTCTGACGAGACGCTGCGCGCAGACGATTATAAGGGAAGAGGACACGAGAAAAGGTTCCACCCCCATATCGAAAAATCTTGTTATGGTTGTGGAAGCATCATTCGTGTGAAGCGTGGAAAGCATAAGATGACCGGTGAGAGCCGCCTCGATAGCGACCTCCGCTGTTTCAAGATCGCGTATTTCCCCCACCATTATGACATCCGGATCCTGCCGGAGAAAGCATTTCAGGGCGTCGGCAAAAGTGACGCCGATGTCTTTTCTGACGGGCATCTGGTTGATCCCCTCGAGCATATATTCCACGGGGTCCTCGGCGGTCTGAATATTGATGTCGGGCTTATTGATCTCGGTGATAGCCGCGTAAAGTGTCGTGGTTTTCCCGCTCCCGGTGGGCCCCACATTCAGTATCATTCCGTATGGCTTGGCTATCGCGGCTCTGTAAAATTGCATGTTCTTGGGCGAAAAACCCATTGCCTCAAGACCGAGCATGGTGCCGGTTTTATCCAGAATACGCATGCAGACTTTTTCTCCCCAAACAAGCGGCGCGATGCTGACCCTGAGCTCTATATCGGGATTATCCTTTCCGAAATCTTTGAATTTAATACGCCCGTCCTGAGGCCGGCGGCGTTCGGCTATGTCAAGCGATGACATTATCTTGTATCTTGTGAGCATCGCGCTGTGGGCGCTGCGGGGAAGTTTGTGCACCTGCTTCATCACGCCGTCCATCCTGAATCTCACCATAGTGTATTTTTCAAAAGCCTCTATGTGTATGTCGCTGACCTTTTTATTATAAGCTTCCCTGATTATCTGGTTCGCGAGTTTGATGACAGGGGCAGATTCTTCGCTTTCGTAATTTTCATTGTCTATCTCTTCAGTGCTGCTAGTGCTGCTTGTTTTTATTTCCAGATCCGCCTGCATTTTAGCCGTGGCTTCGTCTTCGTCCGACGCAGGCTCACCGATGCTCTCAAGATAATTTTTTATGGCATAATCTATGTCACTCTTGGCGGCAACCACGGTTTCCTTCACTTTGCATTTTGTTATAACTTCAAAATTTTCTATGCCGGTGTAATCCAGCGGATTGGAACACACCACCCTCAGTTGCCTGCCGGGATATAATTTTATGGGTATCAGCCTGAATTTCCGGAGGTTATCCGACGTTATGCGGGTTTCGTCGAGTATCTCGTTGGCTATGGTGAAATCTTCGCCGAGCTCTATGTACTGCTGCTTTGTCAGCCGGGCGATGTAATAAGCAAGTTCCTGCGGTGTCATCGTAGCGGCGGGGTTAAAGGCCTTTTGAATTATTTTGGCCGAATACTGGGCGACTTCCTCCAGCAGATAGGCATCCGATTCGCTGAAATATCCCGGAGCTATGGATTTGTTCAGCACCTGTATGGCGCCTATGACTTTGCCGTCCGCTTTAAGAGGAGAGGTGATCATCGAGCGGGTCTGAAAACCCGTGTCTTTGTCAATGCCTGCGGCGTGGTCGGCGTCTTTGGAAACATCCTCAACGACCCGGCTTTTTCCCTCGGATATCACCTTGCCGACGATACCCGTATTGAGAGGCAGTGTGAGTTTCAGCAGAGTCTCCCTTTTAGCTTCATAAGATTTTTGCACCGCGGGATTGCCTTTATACAGGTTCGGGGAAAAATAAACATGACTGAACTTTATCTTGTCTTTGTCCACAAGATAAAGCGTTATTGATTCCGCGAAAAGGCTGCTGACTATTTTTTCTATTGTTATTCTGAGGACGGTATTAAGAACCTCCGGAGAGATTTCTTTTTTGAATATTATCTCCCTCAGCAGCGGGGCGATGATACGGTTTAGTTTATCCTCTATACCGGCCATTAAGATATTATAGGGCCCGCGGTTTTATCAAGAGAGAATATTATTTGCGGGCTTTTCTTCACTCGCTGTCGGGGACAATGAATTCGTCTAAGCTCCCGGGATTATAGGAACTCTTGTAGCCCGATTCGGGGCTCCGCAGTATCCGTATAGGTATCGCGCCGGCTTCTTTGGCGTATCTTATGTCGGAATCGGAGTCGCCGTAAAAAGCGTCGATACCGAGTTCTTTTAGCAATTCTGTTTTTCCGCTGGGTGCGAAAAAGATATTGCTCTCAGGGATATCAAGCGTTTTGCTCATGAATTTTTTGAGAGCTTCCCCCCCGGAATTATTACGCGCGGTTATGAGGAACACCTCATGCCCTTTTTGCTGATGGGCCTTTATGATCTCAACGGTTTTCGGTTTCAGGATAGAGACTTCCTCGTCAGATCTATTCACTATTGTCCAGAACTCATCCGTATAGGCCTGGGCGCCCTCGTAACCTTTGTCAAAAGCGGGAGAAGAAAACAGGACAGTATCGTCAATGTCCAATCCCACTTTTTTGACAGAAGGATCATCCAGCGCCGGAGTTGTTATGCCGGCGGCTTCGCGGGCTTCTATAGCGGCCGGTGACGCACTCTGTTGCGGGACAACGGGCGGGGCGGCGCATCCGGCGGCTAAAAATATCGCCGCGATTAATGTCAACAACAAGGATTTTAACTGTTTCATAATTTTATCTCCTACATTACATATCATAACAATTTTGCCGGGGGCGGGACTCCTTCTCCCCCAACGCTTTCGCGTTTCCTCCGAAGCCTGGCGCTCTCGCTGCCGTTCGCTACGCTCACTATCGTCCGCCGGACGCGCTTCGAGTCGCCTTCGAGTCCCTTCTCTGGACATATATTTTTGCCGGGGGCGGGACTCGAACCCGCAAGAGTTGCCTCATACGGCCCTCAACCGTACGTGTATGCCAGTTCCACCACCCCGGCGGAACAAAAAACTAATATATCAGCGCTGAGCCCCTTCCTGGGGGGCGGGCGCAGCCGCCGGCGGCACAGCCGGAAATTTCACACCCCGTTGTTTTACCGCCGCGGATATGGATATGGATGTAATTACGAAAAGAATACCGAGCACGACCACAACCTTTTTTAAAAACTCATCCCCTGCCGGGCCCATCAGAAGAGAATCCGAGGAGCCGCCAAGAAATGACGATCCGGTCGCGCCGCGGCTGACCTGGATCAGAATTATAAATATCAGCGCCGTCGCTATTACCACATGACAAACAACCAGAAATGTATACATAAAATTACTCCTGCTTTAAGGCTTCTATTCCCGGCAGCATCCTGCCTTCCACGAATTCCAGCGATGCGCCCCCTCCGGTTGAAATATGGCTGAAATCATCAGCGACCCCGGTTTTGTTTATGGCTGATACGCTGTCGCCGCCGCCGGCCACCGAAACAGATCCGGCTTTTGTGGATTCCGCTATTATTTCGGCGATTTTTTTTGTGCCTTCCGCGAACTCCTTTACTTCAAAAACCCCCATGGGCCCGTTCCAGAATATGGTTTTGGCTTTCTTTAAGATCCGGGAATATTTCTGCACCGTCTCAGGGCCTATGTCAACACCGTAAAAACCGTCGGGGATTGCAGATGATACGGAATTTTCAAGGGCTTCTTTAAACGATTTGCTTATCACATGGTCCGATGGCAGAAGAAGTTTTTCTCCGGCCGCCCCGGCGATTTCCTTCGCCTTTTCAAGAAAATCGTCCTCGACAAGCGACAGGCCGGTATTTTCCCCGCGGGCTTTAAGAAAGGTGTATGACATGGCGCCGCCGACAAGCAGATAGTCCACTTTTGACAGCAGGCTTTTCATGACCGATATTTTTGTAGACACTTTAGCGCCCCCGAGCACGGCGGCAAAAGGTTTCTTCGGGTTCTTAAGAAGCTCAGAAAGATATTTCACCTCTTTCTGAATCAGAAAGCCCGCCGCCGACGGCAAAAGGGCGGGAATACCCGCCGTTGAGGCATGCGCCCGGTGCGAAACAGCGAAAGCGTCCTGTATGAACACATCTCCATAAGATGCGAGTTGTTTCGCGAAATTTGCATCGTTGTTTTTTTCTTCGGAGTGGAACCTCAGGTTTTCAAGCAGGGCTATGGAGCCCTGCGGAAGATTTTCGAGGCCCTCTTTTGTATTATCGCCGACGCAATCTTCAAAAAAATACACCTTTTGCGCGAGAAGTTTTTCAAGTCGCGGCAGAACGACTTTGAGCGAAAAGTCCGGATCGGGGGCGCCCTTGGGCCTGCCGAGATGGCTCATAAGAATGATTGAGCGCGGCCGCTGTTCAAGGATGCTGTTTATGGTGGGCACATGAGCGCTCAGTCTTGTGTCGTCGCTGACTTCGCCGTTTTTGACAGGCACATTGAAATCAACCCGCACGAGGACTTTCTTGTCCCGGAGATCCATATCTCTCAGCGTTTTCATGAGCTATTTTCCCTGCATATACTCTATAAGGTCGATAACCCTTGTGGCGTATCCCGTCTCATTGTCATACCACGCCAGGAGTTTCACCATGTCGCCGAACACTTTTGTAAAAGCGGCGTCTACGGTGGATGATTTGGGATTGCCGTTAAAATCTATCGAAACGAGAGGCTCTTTACAGACGGCCATATATTTTCCGAGAGGGCCGTTCGCGGCTTTAACCAGCGCCGCGTTGACTTCTTCGGCCGTGGTTTCTTTCCCGACCTGCACAACGACATCTACCACGGACACGTTCGGGGTGGGAACGCGTATCGCGAAACCGTCCATTTTGCCTTTCAGTTCAGGTATAACAAGCCCTATGGCTTTGGCGGCTCCCGTAGTTGTCGGTATCATTGAGGCCGAGGCGGTCCTGGCACGGCGAAGATCTTTGTGCGGGGCGTCCAGAACATTCTGATCATTGGTGAAAGAATGAATCGTTGTCATAAGGCCTTTTTTAATGCCAAAGGAGTCCATTATAACTTTCATCGGCGGCGCCAGGCAGTTTGTTGTGCAGGATGCGTTGGAGATGATGAAATGTTTGGAAGCGTCATATTGATCTTCGTTGACGCCCATCACTATCGTTATGTCTTCATCCGTCGCCGGAGCTGAAATTATCACTCTTTTTGCCCCCGCTTTAATGTGCTTTGAAGCCTTTTCTTTGCTTTTGAAAAGCCCTGTTGATTCCACGACTATTTCAACGCCCAGATCTTTCCACGGAAGAGCTTCAGGATCCCTTTCGGCAAAAACTTTGATCTCTTTACCGTCGATGACCAGGCTGTTCGCCTTTGCTTCTACGGAGCCGGGAAAAATGCCGAAGGTGGAATCGTATTTAAAAAGATGTGCGAGAGTTTTAGTATCCGCAAGATCGTTTACGCCCATAAACTCAATGTCCTTAGAGTTTAATCCGGCTTTAAGCACCAGGCGGCCTATGCGGCCGAATCCATTAATACCAACTTTTGTCATTTTGCATCCTCCATTTTGGAACATTAATTCAAAAATCCTTCAATCCTTCGTTTCGCTATTTTGAGATGGGAATATCCCGCTCAATCAAGTTCTGATTATACAAGTTTTTATAAAATTGTAAAAGGCCGTTAAACACGAGCGCCTGCGCTTTTTTGTAGCGGAACGATAGGTCTCCGGGCCTGAGAAACCGTGATCCTGAGCCGGTTAAGAACACCGCCGCCCCCGGCTCACGTTTGAGAAAATCAGAAACTGTTTTTTCTATACCGCCGAGTGTCGCCGCCCACACGCCTTTTCTGATACATTCGCCGGTGTTTGATCCGGGCCCTTTCCGCGGTCGCGAGAATGCCGTATCAGGAAGAAGGGCGCATCCTTCATTCAGCGCTTTAAGGGAAAGCTCTATTCCCGGGAATATCACGCCGCCCCGGTAATTGCTCTTTTTATCCACAAGTTCGCAGGTGACGGCGCTCCCTATGTCCACGATTATAAAAGGGGGCCGCTTTTGGGCGAGAGCGCCGATTATCGCGGCTATTCTATCGGCGCCGATGTCTTTAATAGGAGCGTATTTTAGTTTGACGAGCGTGATATCGCGGTAGGTTAAGAAATAAATTTTTATACAGCTGGAGCGGCAAATTTTTTTTAGCCTCGCTGTTGCTCTCGGCACCACCGAACAACACACGCAGATGTGGATGTTTTTCAGGATATCCCTTATTTTTTTTTCGCTCAGGAGCGAAGTCCTGAACTGTTTCCCCGGTACGGTTTTTCCTTTTTTTACGCCGACGGTTTTTATAAAAGTGTTTCCTGCGTCAATTAAGAGTGTTTTCATGTTTGAATTTGCCCTGCATTATCAGTTCAGCTATGTAGCGGTAATACTTTTTCTTGAGCGGTAAAAAATCCTCCATCTCTTTCTTTGTGAGGCTTTTTGCCGGCGGAAGTTTTAAGGTCAGGAAATTAACAAAACTCCCGTGTTTTTTTACCCTGAAATCAAGATGAGGGCCTGTGGAAAGACCTGTCGAGCCGACATAACCGATATCCTGCCCTTTTTTAACAAAAGCCCCTCTTTTTATGCCGCCGGAGTATCTTGAAAGATGTCCGTACCATGACTCATATGTGGAATTGTGTTTTATTTTTACCATCCTGCCGTAGCCGCCGTTTCTGCCGACATAAACAACTTTGCCATCGCCGATTGATGACACGGGAGTGCCACTCGGCGCGGCGTAGTCTATGCCGTAGTGAGACCTGTAATATTTTAAAATGGGATGAAATCGCCGGTTGGAGAAGTAGGAGGAAATCCTCCTGAAATGCAGCGGCGCTTTAAGAAACTGAGTGCTCAAAGATTCTCCCGATGGGCTGTAGTAATCATAAAGTTCGCCGCGGGGTAAGGCAAATGCTATGAATTCACTGATTTTTCTCCGTGCCCGCCGGCCGCCACACATAATATATTTGCCGGCAAGGATGGTGCCGTTATCAACCTCCTGTCCGCTGTCTGTGAAAGACTGCTCATAAATGATAAAAAATCTGTCTCCCGGACGGGGATCCGTAAGAAAATCTATTCTGGATTCAAAAATATCCGCGAAATTCATTATGAGCGAGGGATTCACGCCGGCCGAGATCATGGAATAATAAAGATTGTTTTGAACGGTGCCGGAATAGCCGAAATATTTTTTATGGATTCTCATTTGCACTTCATCGGACCTGTAACCCGCAGTCGTGAGTTTTACGAGATATTTTTTTGCCACTTCCGGCTGGTATGAAAATTCCAGTATTTTATTTTCCGTGGACATGGCGATCTCATAGTAATGTCCGGCCTGTATTTTTTTGACATTGTAAATTTTTGAGAATTCGCCGATTACGCCGTAATAGTTGTTCGCCGGCACGCCGCGTTTGGCGAAAACTGTTATGAGATTTTCGCCAGGCGCGAGGGTGTCGCCGTATATGATCGCCTTCGGTTGCGGGGGAATCTCCTTGCGGCTTCTCCTGGCACGGATAAAAAAAACCGCCGTCAGCAGAAAAACAGCGGCGGCGGCAAAAACAAGCGGTTTTTTATTTTCCGGCAGCTCCATCATTTTTATCCAGCCCGTTTGTCAGGCCCCGAATTTTTTTAGCTTCAGAGCGTTTGCCATAAGGATAGGCATTATGTCCGCCGACCATATCCTTCCTATAGATCCGTTTTCAAAAGCCCTTTCCGAAAAAACGGATATATCGTCCGCTATTTCATATTTTGATTTTATGGCTATGGGGCAGGGATGCCAGGAATGCGCGCTCATCTTCGCCGGAGTTGAATGGTCCGCCGTTATGCAGACCACATCAAAATTTTGTGATATTATTTCGGGGAGCAGTTTATCAAAAGCCTCAATGGCTTTCACTTTGCCTTCAAAATCCCCGTCCTCACCACGGGAGTCGGTGTATTTGTAATGGTAATAGATGAAATCGTAACCGGAGCCCTTTTTCTTTAACGCTTCCAGCTGGCTCTCCGGCGTTGCGCCGCAATCGACAATATCCATTCCCACAAGCGAGGCGAGCCCTTTATACATGGGATAGGTGGCGAAGGCCCCGCATTTCAGTTTGTAGAGCTCGCTCATCTTCGGGATGTCCGGCAGGCACGCGAAACCCCGCATGAGCGCCGTGTTGGCTACCGCTTCGCCTTCAAGAGCCTCATTCAGCCGTGTTATGAAAGCGTTGACAATTCTGGCAGATCTTGACGAGGCCTCGGAGGTGTTCCTGCATTCGAGCGGCGGAAGGCCTTCCTTCTGGGGATCAGCGTCGGCAAGATCGCCGCAAAGATTTTCTCCGGTGAACATAACCACGAACCTGTGTTCTTTGCCGGGAAAAATTTTCACTTTCACATCGTCTATTTCCGTTATTTTTTCGGAAAGTTTTTTGACAAGCCGTTCGTTCTCCTCCGTGGGAATCCGCCCGGCCCTCCGGTCAACGATGAGTCCGTCTTTGAGCGTGGCGAAATTAGCCCTCGCGGCCATATCGAATTCCGTCATCTCCAAACCTATACCCAGCGCCTCGAGAACGCCTCTTCCTATCTGGTATGTCATGGGATTATATCCGAAAAGTGCGAGATGTCCGGGCCCGGAACCGGGCGTTATACCTAGAGCCACAGGCACATTTCTTCCGCAGACAGACTCCTTCGCGAAAGCGTCAAGGTTCGGACGCACGGCCGCTTCAAGTTCCGTTTTGTCGTTGACAGGAATGCCGCCGAGGCCGTCGGCGACTATCATGCATATTCTTGACGGCGTCTTCTCAGACAGGCCCATCATCACATTTTCAGGAAACATTAAACCTCCTTAACACCGCTGTTTTTACATCTTGACGATGCCGTTTTTATCAGCCTTGCCGTAGAAAAATTTAGGAGAAGGAACTTTTTCAGAACCTATGGTGTAAGCGGCGACAAAACGTTTTTTTGCGGATTCAAACTTAACCTTATCGCTGTAATGAAATATGGCAAGCGCTTCGCCTTTTTTGACCTCATCCCCCACTTTCTTTTTCAGATATATACCTACTCCGGGATCCACTATATCATCCTGCTTGGCCCGTCCCGCGCCAAGAGCATTGGCGGCAAGGCCGACTTCAAGAGCGTTGATCTTCTGCACATATCCGTCACGGTCGCTGGCAACCGCCACTTCCTCTTTTGCCCTGGGAAGCATATCCGTATTATCAATAGAGGCAGGATCTCCTCCCTGGGCCTCTACCATTTCTTTTAACTTCTTAAGACCGCTGCCGTCGGCTATGGCTTTTTTCATTCTGGTTTTTCCATCTTCTATGTTCGCGGCGATCCCGGATATGATAAGCATATTCGCTCCAAGTTCAACGCAGAGGTCTTCAAGGTCTTTTGGGCCGTGGCCATTAAGGGTGGCTATAGCTTCCTTAACTTCTATGGCGTTGCCTATTGCGAAGCCCAGAGGTTCTTCCATTGAAGTGACAAGCGCCACCATTCTTCTGCCGGCAAGTTCCCCCACATCAACCATGGCTTTCGCGAGTTTTGCGGCATCTTCATATGTTTCCATAAAAGCGCCTGACCCGGTTTTCACATCAAGAACGATACCGTTGGCTCCCGCCGCGAGTTTCTTGCTCATAATACTCCCGACTATCAGAGGGATAGAATCCACTGTCGCCGTTCCATCGCGCAATGCATATATTTTCTTATCCGCGGGGGCGAGCTTTGCTGTTTGGCCTATGAGCGCGATATGTATTTTATTTACGTTCTCAACAAACTTCTCCATTGGCAGACTGCAGGAAAAACCCGGAATAGATTCAAGTTTATCGATAGTGCCGCCGGTGTGGCCCAGGCCCCGGCCTGTCATTTTCGCAACGATACCGCCGCAGGCCGCGACAAGAGGATTTAACACCAGCGAGGTAGTGTCGCCTACGCCGCCCGTAGAATGCTTATCAACCTTAAAACCTTTTATGCCGCTTAAATCCACGCGGTCTCCGGAATCAACCATGCACTCCGTCAGAACCGTTGTTTCTTCAGCTGTCATATCCGAAAAATATATCGCCATCAGAAAAGCTGATATCTGATAATCCGGTATATCTCCTTTGACAAACCCTGATATCATAAACTCGATCTCTTCTTTTGAAAGAGCCGCGCCGTCTCTTTTCTTCTTGATCACTTCATAAACACTGAACATTTTTCCTCCTTGCGTTCAACACTATTTCTTTTTCCAGCTTTTTAAGAAAAAAATAATTCTTTTCTTCCGCGTCAGCGCGGTGAAAATAACATCCATAACACCGCAGCCCGGATCCTCACCAGCGATTATATTAAGAAGTTTAGCGTTTTTTTTCAACCTCAAAAGGAATTTATCCCCTTTTTGCGAGACCGAAACGCAGTTCATCTCCTCAGCGGCGAACAGCGGAAGCGGATTCCCGTTCCCGAAAGGCTCAAGGATTTCAAGGAAACTTTTTATGTTTTTGCCGAGCCAGTCATCCCACATAATATCAGCTCGCGGAATTTTTTGCGCCGGCATGTCTTCGAAATAAGTCTCGCAGTCGTCTATGAATTGCCCCAGATCATCTTTTTTTATCCGGATCCCGCATGCGCCCGGATGTCCGCCGTATTCCGCCCCCTTGCCGCATTTTTTGAAAAGCTCCAGCATATCGCGGCCCGAGCCTCTCGCGGAAGCCGTCCAGTCGAAGGATGAAGAGGTAAAAACAACCGATGGTTTTCCGAATATCTGCGAGATCCTGCTCGCCGCGGGCCCCCGCAGGCCTGGAGGAAGTTTCTCAGCTTTGACCATTATGACGGGTTTTTTATTTAATCCGTTTTCGCGGATTTGCGTCAGCACCTCCTCAAAATGCAGTCTCATATCGCGCTGTCTTTTGTCATTTAGTTCTTTGACCCGATTGAATGAAGCGGAAATGTTTTTTTTGGAATCGGCTTGCAGGATTTCCAGGGCAAGACGCGGTTCGCCCATTCTTTTAGGAGCGTTAAGAAAAGGTATGAGTTTGCGTGACAGCTCCTCCCTGAGATTTTCCCGGGATATGGCGAGTTTTTTTATAAGCGTTCTCAGAGAATATCGTCTCACGTTCAAAATACCCGCAAGGTGTTTTTTGACCAGCGCGCGGGAAGTTCCTTTTAGGGCGATGTTGTCGGAAACAGTGCCCAGCGCCGCCAGCGGCAGGTTCTGCTCAACAAACACCTTAAAGGCCGGAGTTCTGAAATGAGACAGGATCGTGTAGAGTTTACGGGCGGTCTCCGCGTCCGGCAGAGCCCTGTGCGCCTCGGCGTTTATGCCGAAATAGTCTTTGAGATGTTCAAGCTTGTGACTCTGTGACGGCAGGCAGCTCCTTGACATGGGAAGGGTGTCGATCACATCATTGGCCAGCGCGCAGCCGGTGTATTTGCGAAATTCAGAATCTATGAAAGATGTGTCAAAGGGCGCGTTGTGAAATATCAGAGTGTCGTTGCCTATCCATTCCCTGAAGCGGCGCAGCGTCTCCACGCGGCCCGGGGCTCCTTCAAGTTCCAGATTGCTGATACCGGTGAGAACGCTTATTTCGGGGCTTATACGGCTTGATGGTTTCAGCAGTGACGAGAAACGGTCTATGACCCTGAATCCGGAGAATCTTACAGCGCCTATTTCTATGATCTCGTTTTGAGAAGGCGAAAGGCCGCTTGTTTCTATGTCGCAGGCTATTTTGATTTTGTCAAAATCTTTGTCAAGGCTCAGTTTATAGGCGGCGGCGAGGCAGAAAGCGGCCGCGCAACCGGCTATTTCGGTGTCCGGATGGCTGAGGCAGGAATCTATGACGGCGGAGGCTTCGGCGGGTTCCCCCGAAGGATAGTGATGATCCGTTATTATGAACCTGATGCCCCGTTCTTTAAAAGCTTTCGCGGCCTTGTGTTCCGAGATTCCGACATCGGCGCTCACGACAACAGCGGGCTTTGATTTCAGGACGGCGTCAATATCCGCCTCACCGATACCGTGCGCCGGACCGCCGCAGACAAAAAGAGATTTCTCCGCCCCGCTTAAAGCGTCGTCAAGGATCAGAAGTGAGCAGAGCCCGTCCGCGTCCGAATCCCCTATCAGCGCTATCCGCCCGCCTGCCTTGACGGCCTCTTTCAGTATTCCGACGGCTTTGCTCATATCGGGAAAATTCCCCATGAGTTCAGGGATATTTACTTCAGGCTCAATCCAATCTCTGATTGCGCTTTCGGTTTTCAGGCCCCGCGCGAGAAGAAACTCAAGGATATGCCTGTCAGCTTTAACTTTTGACGAAAGATAATCTAGCACTTTTTCATCATCCGGTCGTTTCTCGTTAAAATCCACGAATTTTTTTATTCAGAATTTTTTTGAGGAAAGAATACTCTTTATAAGCCGTATGAAATCGCATGAAATCATTTTTCCCGATTCAATGACTTCCTTGTGGGAAAGGGGCTGTCCCGTAACGCCGCAGGCGTAGTTGGTCATGCAGGAGATGCCTATCACCGTCATGCCGAGCTTTTTGGCCGTGATCACCTCCGGTACTGTGGACATTCCGACCGCATCGCCGCCGAGTGTCCGCACCATTCTTATCTCGGCCTTTGTCTCATACGAGGGTCCGGAAAAAGCCAGATAAACACCTTCATTGATTTGGATTTTCAGTTTTTTCGCTTCGGCTTTCACCATTTTTCTGTACTCCGCGTCATAAGCGTCGCTCAGATCTATGAAATGCGCGCCGCCGATAAGGGGATTATCCCCGATCATGTTTATATGGTCGCTTATCAGCATAAGAGACGGCACCTTGAAACTTCTATTGACCGCCCCGCCCGCGTTCGTCACAATGAGTTTTTTCACGCCCATTTTGGCCAGCACCTCTATCATCAGCACAAGCTTCGCCATAGGGTGCCCTTCGTAATAGTGTATCCTTCCGGACATGATGATGACTTTGCGCGAAGCTATTGTACCGGAGATGAGCTTTCCGGAATGGCCCGGCACTTTGCTCTTGGCGAAACCCGGGATTTTCTCGTAGAAAATTTCTTTTCTGTTTTTTGCTTCGTCCGCAAGCGCACCCAGTCCGCTGCCCAGTATCAGGGCTGTTTCAGCGCCGTCAATCTTCTTCTTTATAACATTGTAAGCTTTTTCTGCCGCGTTCATAATATCTCCTTTAAAAATGATGTTCCCTTTTTGGGGCCTTCCACGCCGAGATATTCCGCCGCCGTGGCCCCTATATCGGCGAAAGTCTCCCGCGTTCCCAGGTCCGCACCGGCTTTTACCATGCTTCCTGACACTATCAGCGGCACAAATTCTCTCGTGTGATCTGTGTGCGCGATGTATGTCGGATCGCACCCGTGGTCCGCGGTGAGGATAAGCATATCGTTTTTCAGCATGGATTTTCTTATCTCCGGCAGAGCCGTGTCAAATTCCTTTAAGGCGTCGTAATAACCCTGAGTATTTCTTCTGTGGCCGAACAGTGAATCAAAATCCACCAGATTCACAAACAAAAGCTCTTTTTTTTCAGGAACCCTTTTTATATCTTCTATCGTCTGTTTTATTCCCGCGCCGTTAAGGCCGGTGTGCTGTTCTTCGGTCAGTCCCCTGTGGGCGAAAATATCTCCTATTTTTCCGACACCCACGACATTTACTCCTGCCGCTTTAGCGAGATCCATAAGCGTGATTGACACCGGCTCTATGGCGTAATCCTTGCGGTTAGTTGTCCGCGCGAAACTGCCGACTTCGCCGGTGAAGGGCCTGGCTATGACGCGCGCTATGGCGTGAGGCCCCGTCAGTATTTCTCTGGTTTTTTCACAGACACTGTAAAGTCTGTCCAGGCCGAAATATTTTTCGTGGGCCGCTATCTGAAAAACGCTGTCGGCGGAAGTGTAAACAATTGGGAATCCCGTCTTTACGTGATCTTCTCCGAGTTCTTCCAGTATAACCGTGCCGGAGGAGGCTTTGTTGCCGAGGATGCCGTCAACCCCCGCGGCTTTTTTGAAGGTGTTCAGCAAGTCTTCGGGAAAACCGTTAGGGTAAGTTGGGAAGGGGCGTTTGGCGGGACTTCCCATTATTTCCCAGTGCCCGGCCGTCGTGTCCTTGCTGGCGGATACTTCCGCCATTCTTCCATAGGCCCCCTGAGCATCAGGCGCTTCTTTGCCGGGGTGAAGATTTTTTATCCTTCCCAGCCCCAGTTTTTCCAGATTGGGCAGATCCAGGCCTTTGAATTTTTCAACAATATGCCCCAGTGTGTCGGACCCTTTATCGCCGTATTCAGCGGCGTCCGGCATCTCGCCCACGCCCACGCTGTCAAGAACGATAACGATAACTCTCTTTGCGCCTTCAGTCATTTTTCCTCCTGATCAGTCAATCAAATATTTTTTATTCCACAAATATGCCGCGCCTAAGCCGGCGTACTTGAAAGCCCGCCGCAGGCGGACTTCGCAAGGCTCAGTCGCGCGGGCGGGCGTATTTAGAAAACTTTTTGAAACCATTAATGTTCGCTTTTACGCGAAGTTCAGACAAAAAGTTTCACAAATTTATTCTGCGTCACATCCACCAGCCCCTTATCGGTGATCTTCAGATCCGGTATGACCGGCAGAGCCAGAAAAGAAAGCACCATAAAAGGGTCATCAAGTTTACAGCCCATCGCGGCAGATGCCTTATGCAGATGTTTCAATTGTTTGTAAACAAAGGAAAGATCCCTGTCGCTCATAAGGCCGGCTATCGGCAGGGGAAGAATTTCCTGCCTGTCGGATTGGAAACAGCCCAACCCTCCACCGGATTTTATAATGGCCAGCACCGCCTGATAAATGCTCTCATCGTCGCAGCCGACGCAGATTATATTGTGGGAATCATGCCCCACCGAGGATGCCAGCGCCCCTTTTTTAAGGCCGAAGCCTTTTACAAAGCCCTGCGAGATATTGCCTGTCCTCTTGTGGCGTTCAACAACGACAATTTTAAGGATGTCATTTTTTGTGTCGGACACGGCAAAGCCATTTTCCGTCTTTACGGGCATCACCCGTTTTTTTGTTATAAGTTCATCGGGGACGAGCTCAATCACATTGACTTTTTTAGATGCCGCCGGGAGTTTGAAATGCGCGGGCATTATCCATTTTACGTTTATGCTGCTGCGAAGAGGCACGGGCTTTGGTTTTCTGCTTTTGAGGGCCTTTCCGTTACGGGCGACTTCTTCCCCGCGCTTGTAAACATTCAGAACCCTGAATTTGGACAGATTGTCCACAATGATAAAATCGGCGAAATAGCCGGGCGCGACAGCCCCCGCGTTGCGCAGGCTGAAATGCCTGGCGGGGTTTATTGTGGCCATTCTTATGGCGGAGACGGGATCAACCCCTAAAGATATGGCTTTCCTTATCGTGTAGTCCAGGTGGCCTTTTTCCACAAGATCTATGGGATTGCGGTCATCGCTGACAAGGCAGAAGCGGCTCTGGTTTTTATCGTTGACTAGGACGGCGAGCGTCTTGAGATTCTTTGCCACAGAGCCTTCCCTTATCATAATGGTCATCCCCGCCGAAAGTTTTTCAAGGGCCTCTTCTTTCCCGAAGGATTCGTGATCGCTGTGTACGCCGCTTGTTATGTATGCGTAAAGATCTTTACCCATGAGACCGGGCGCGTGCCCTTCTATAGCTTTGCCGAAAGCTATTTTCAGTTTGTCAAAAATCTCCCTGTCGTTCTCAAGGACGCCGGGCACATTCATCACTTCGCCGAGTCCGACGACCCATTTTTGTGAGAAATAAGGCATGAGATCGACCGCCGAAAGCCTCGCCCCGGAAGTTTCCATATCGGTGGCCGGCACAGTTGAGGGCAGGGTAAAATATATGTCCACAGGCTGGTATTTCGCCGATTGCAGCATATAGGTAATGCCTTCCAGCCCCAGAACATTCGCTATTTCATGAGGATCGCATATAACGGTTGTCGTGCCGTAAGGCAGCACCGCTTTTACGAATTCGCCCATTTCCAGCATTGAGCTTTCCGTGTGTATGTGCCCCTCCACAAGGCCGGGCACGATATAGCGGTTTTTTATGTCAACAGTTTTTTTTGCTTTATAATTTCCGAATCCCACAACAACGCCTTTGTGCACGGCGACCCCGGTTTTCTCTATCTTGCCGGAAAACACATTAACGAGCCGCGCGTTCTTGAAAAAAACATCCACAGGGATTTTGCCCCTTGCCGCTTTCACGAGTTCGTATTTATTGATAAAATTCATAATGTAGAGGTATTTTAACAACAAACCCGTTAAAAATCAAGCTGACAGAAAAGGTTGGAAGAAATAAAGTTGTATCGTGATGAGATTCTATTTAACCCCGAATTTGAATGGTGCCAGGGGTTGACCCGCCTTCGCGGCGCTCGCCTTCCCTTCGACTTCGCTCAGGAAAACTCGCGCATCGTCCGCCGTAGGCGGATTGGCTTGCTCCTCTCATAAATGTCAAGTAATGGCGGAGAGGGAGAGATTTGAACTCTCGCGGGCCCTTACGGACCCCTACAGGTTTAGCAAACCCGCCCCTTCAGCCGCTTGGGTACCTCTCCGCATTGAGATGTATTTTAGCAAAAATCAGAAAAATTAAAAGAGAGCGCTCTCAGCGCTTTACAAAGATGCCGCTGACAAAGCGGTACACAGGGTGCATCTTTTCATGGAATTTTCCGGCAAAAACGAAGGCCGTAAAGGCGGCTATACTTTTCGTAAGACCGCCCGTAACATAAAAAATACCGCAATGACTAGAGCTCTTTTAAGCCCAGCGATAGTGCCGCACCCGGTACAAAAGAGCCGATGTTCCCGGCCACAAAGCGTCTCTTCATGAGGATAGAGCAGGCCCAGAAGATGATGAAGAATTATGAGTGATACGGAGGCGGGAGGATTCGAACCCCCGAGGCTCATCACCTAACGGTTTTCAAGACCGCCGCCATCAACCACTCGGCCACGCCTCCAGTCAGAAGTTTTATCGTCTATAAATAGCATATTATTCAATTTTTGTGAATTGAATTCATCTGATTTTTGTGTTTGACGGTTTGGCGCATAGTTTGGTAGAATAATAGCTATGATTAAAAGATGGGAAATTAAATCCAGCCCCGCTCCGCGCTTTCCGGACAGAAAGCTTTTGCTCATGTCGTCGAAAGGTAAAGATGACGCGGAAAAGCTTAAGAAAAGTTTCGCCGGATACATGGGCGTTGTGGTCAGCAGTGATAGTGCCGATTTTCAATGGGCGGCGTATCTTTACGGCGCTTCGGCCAATATAGAAAAACTCATTAGTCAGGAGCTGACGGAATTATCCCTTGAAAGCTCCGTAAAGACAGTGAAAAAGAGCGAAACTTTGCCGCCTAAAAAAGAGGGGGATATAGCCCCCGGGGTTGAGACAAAACCGGTGCCGCCGGACGAAAAGCTCTCCGAAAAGAAAGCTCCGCCTGAAAAGAAGATGGAATTTCCCAAAAGAGCGCCTAAGCCGGCGGAAAAAACTCCTGACGCTTCCGCCGCCAAGGCAGAAAAGTCCGACGAGCCGGCTAAAAAAGAGGAGAAAACAGAAAAGCCCTCAAAGCCCGAAGGCGCGGTAGCGGAAACGGCGCAGATGCCGGTGATTGAAGCGCCTGCACAAGAATCCGCGGGCCCGGTGATAGAACAGTTTGAGAAACCCTCTGCCCCGCCCAAGGCTGTTCCCGGCGTTGCGGATCTGCTGGAGACTTTTGACAAACCCGAGCCGGCGAAAGCTGAAAAAGCCGAAGGCGCGACCGCGCCTAAGACGGCGGACTTGAAAGCCGCGCCGGAGATAGAAAAATTTGAACAGTTCACACCCGACCAGAGCGCGACAAAGCCCCTGACGGGTCCCCTGATAGAAACTTTTGCTGAAAAAACCGCCGAGCCAAAGACAGCCGCCGCCTCGGAAGCTTCAAAAGAGGAGGCCGCTGCCCCGCCGGTTAAAGAGACTGAGCCCGAGAAAACGGAGCCGCCGCCCGTGAGAAAAGACGCCAAGGCCATAGATGTGCTTTATCTTTGTCCTGAGAAAGCTAAGGATAAAGCGGATATCGTAAAAGAGAATATAGCGAAAATAGTCGCGGAAAAGAATATAAATTTTGATTTCAAGCCGGCGGGTGTTGTCGTGTATTCTCCCGGCGCCAACAAAGAGAGCATAATGGAAGAGATCGCTAAATATAAATTCAGCTTTGTTCTCGTCGTGGCCCCTGATGCCCTGGGCGAAGAGCTCCTCAGGGAGATAAAGAAAAAGGGTTTTGTTCCCAAAGTGATAACTGATGACAATATTGACAAAAAATTCAGGTATCTTAATCTAATTACGGATATTGTTTTATCGCCCCGGAGGTAAATGATAAAAGGCTACAAGCTTGTTTATAGCCCGACGTCAGACAAGCGTTTCCGCTACAAAGTCAAACTAAGCGCTGATGAAGCCTCCTGTCTGGGGGTAATAAAAGAAATAGGCCCTATCTGCGGCCGCCCTTTTAAAAATATTGGTTCCGATTTTGAGAAAGCTTTTTATGTCTATGGCTCATCGGACGAAGTAAAAGCGCAAATAATTTCCGCGCTGGAGACTCGCTCCTCGGACGCGCCAATGCCCGGCGGTGCCACGCCGGACTTGAAAGCCCGCCTCAAGCGGACTTCGCAAGGCTCAGCCGCGCCTAAGACGGCGGAAGCAGACGCCGCGCCCGAGACTGTTGTTCCCCCGGCTTCGCAGGCAACCCCGATGCCTAAGGCCGAGGGCGTTTCTGTATCCGGGTTTCCGCGACCGCCTGAGCCGGAAGTGAGCCCTGATGTGACGAAGGCTGTTATCGGGGCTCAGAATGAGGCCGGGGCTTTCGATGTCCCGCCGCTTAATGGCAAATACAGATTTGATAATTTATACGAAGGCAGTTTTAATCGTTTTCTGAAACAGGCCTGTGAAGATATAGCCAAAGAGTTTTCGCCGTCTTACAACCCGCTGTTTATATGGGGCGGCGTGGGCAGAGGTAAAACCCATCTGATCCAGGCGCTCGGCAATTTCATTAAAAAGCATCATGAGAGCAAGACGGTTTTTTATGTACAGGCGCAGGATCTGATAACGATGATACATGAAGCTTTGGTTTCTCCCGCCAAAAAGATCCTGCTCCTTAAGAAATTAGGTTCAGCCGACGCGCTGCTTATAGACGATATACAGTTTCTTGAAGGCGAGGAGATACAGAGCGTTTTTTTTCTGATTTTTGAAAGGGCTTATCAGCAGGATCATCAAATCGTCTTCACCTCAGACAGGAGACCAAAGCAGCTTGCAGGTTTCGCCGACCGTCTGCGCTCAAGATTTGAATGGGGGCTTGTGAACAAACTGCAGAAACCTGATTTCAACTCGCGCAGGGAAATCCTCAAAATGAAAATTTCCACGGAATTCACCTCTCTTAAGCTGACCGATGAGATGCTGGATTACATAGCCGACAAATTCAAGGACAACATAAGAGAGCTTGAGGGCGTGCTGAAAAAATTGAATATTTATCACAAATTGCAGGGCGAAGAAGTCACCATGGAGAGCCTGAAAAATATTGTGGCTGAGCTATTATTGGGCGAGGAGAAGCCCGAGGCCGCATCGTCCGCCACGGCACCTGCGGCGAAAGACGCCGTTCCCGGGCCGGCCGCGCCTAGGACGGCGGATTTGAAAGCTGCGCCTCCTGCCGGTAATCTCCCTGTACCCGGGGCGCCGGCTGCCGGTCAGACTAAAGACAGCGTGCCGCCCGCGAAGGATGAGAAGCTTCCGCCGCCGGATGACTTTCCCCCGCCCCCTCCTGAGGCCCAGTGCCCCAACTGCGGAGCGGAACTGTCAAACATAGAGATGTATGACAGATGGTACTGTTACAGCTGCGGGCGTTACGCCCCTCCGGATTTCGGAAAGGGCAAACACGGTCTTTCATCAATGACCCATAAAAAAGATAAAAAAGTCGATCTGGAAAAGCTTGCCGCCCTGGAAGAACTCCGTAAGTTAGCCTCGCCGCAGAACACCGAGCCCATCCCGGTTATAGGAGAGAAAGATTATGAGTCCGCCGAAGCCGCGCCTAAGACTGCGGATTCGAAAGTCGTGCCTGTATCTAAGCCGGGGGAGCCGCGCGCGCCGGAAACGAAAGAGAGTTCAGTCGCGCCGATCAAGTTCACAAGAGAAATACAGTGCGCTCTTTTCTATCCGCTCAGGGGGGATAACGCCATTAAGACGGTGACTGAGTATGTAAGGACGACGGTGACCAAGCACCGGCTTCACATAAAGTTTGATTTCATAGTGCAGCAGGAATATAAAATCCCGCAGATCAATTTCAGTTCGTTTTTAAATGTTCTGCACACGGCAAAGGTGAAGGTGGCCATTGTTGTGGGCCCGCCGGGCAACTCCGGCGTCAATGAGGATGAGTTTTATGAGAAACTCAACGGGATGTTCGCTGATGAGGGCCTCTGTTTTGAATACATAGCCTACAAGGATATCAGGCAGAGCTATGAATACCTGAATATTGTGCTTGATATAGCTAATTTTGGTAAGCAGCGGCTGGGATATAAAATGATCAAGGAGGAATTCCATGGCGGTGATAGCAAGAAAAGATAAACCCCCGCTGGTGCTTATAATCGACAGCGACAAGGAGGTTGTGAAGCTGCTGAGAGTATATCTCACCGATGAGGGTTTTAGGACATCGGAGGCCTATGACGGTATAAGGGGTGTCCTCCATGCCCTCAACGACAATCCCGATCTGATCATCACGGAGCTGAATCTTGGACGGCTCTCCGGTTACGAGCTCATAAAAAGATTGCAAACGGTTTCCCGCCGTACCGCACAGATGCCGGTGCTGATTCTTTCGGCCAAAGCCCTTTCTTCTCAGGAGCAGGTAAGTCTTGTCGAACTGGAGCCGAATGTTGTTGAGTTTGTGCCCAAGCCCGTAACGCACGGAGCCTTTATGGTTAAAGTTCATAAGATACTTGGTACGGGAATGAGCGAAAAAGAAGTTCTTGAAAAACTGGAGAGGCCCAGACATCTCAGCTCGGGGGAAAAGAGCATAGGCTGAAAATGGAAATACGGGGCATTTTAAAGCGTCTGTTTCCATTGAGCGGAAAAACTTGTTACGATAGAGGGTTTTTAGAAAACGCAAGGAGTTTATAATGGCTAAGATTCTAGTGGTTGACGACGACAGCAAAATTCAGATGGTGATACGCATCATGCTGCAGAAAAAAGGTTACGATGTCAGGTGCGCGTCATCCGGCATTGAGGCTTTTCAGGAAATTCCCGAATACAGGCCGGATCTTATCCTGCTGGATGTCATGATGCCCGGCATGGACGGCTATGAAGTGTGCCGGAAACTCAAATCTTCGGAAAGCACAAAAAATCTTCCAGTAATAATGCTCACGGCGCTTGGCATGGGTGAGGATTTTGAGAAAGCCATTGAAAACGGGGCCGACTGGTATATAGTGAAGCCTTTTAACTCAAGGCAGCTTCTTTCAAGAGTGTCAATGCTTCTGGATGGAGAGAAACCGGCCGAAGAAAAAACCGGAGAAGAAAAAACGGGGGAGGAAGGTAATGGAAATTAGGCAATTGGAAAAAAAGGCATGGCTTATAAGGAAGGACATAATAAAGATGATCTCCGCTGCTGGCAGCGGCCATCCCGGAGGTTCACTTTCGGCCGCCGATCTTATGACGGTCCTTTATTTTGACGAGATGAACATAGATCCCGCGAAACCCGATAAAAAAGACCGGGATTATTTTGTCCTTTCAAAAGGACATGTGTGCCCCGCTCTTTACGCGGCGCTGGCGCACAGGGGATATTTTGATACGAAAGAACTTATCACTTTGAGAAAACTCGGTTCGCGCCTTCAGGGGCATCCCGGCGTGAATAAAGGCCTTCCGGGCCTTGAGGCCTCCACGGGTTCTCTCGGACAGGGGCTGTCCGTTGCCGGAGGCATGGCGCTGGCTTTCAAGCTTGATGGAAAACCCAACAGGGCTTATTGTATACTGGGCGACGGGGAGCTCGACGAAGGAAGCGTCTGGGAAGCGGCGATGTCGTCGGCACATTATAAGTTAAGCAATCTTTGCGCCATGGTTGACAACAACGGCCTTCAGATAGACGGGGCGGTGGAAGATGTGATGAACATCAACCCTATCCCCGAAAAATGGAAAGCTTTCGGCTGGAATGTTATAGAGATAGACGGCCATTCCGTGAAGGAAATTAAAGAAGCTTTCGCGAAAGCCAGAGAATGTAAGGACGCGCCGAGCGTGATAATAGCCAAAACCGTCAAGGGCAAAGGCGTGTCTTTCATGGAAAATATCGCCGGATGGCATGGCGTTGCGCCGAACCCGGAGCAGGAAAAAGCGGCACTTGCGGAACTGGACGAGAAAGAAAAATTGTGGGAGAAAATAAAATGAGTGCGCCGAGCAAAGCTCGTAATAGCCAGTTGGTGAAAGTCCAATCTGAGGAAAGGTTAGCCGCCACTTCAGAACTGAACTCTGCGCCCGGTTTG
>PHAM01000021.1 GCA_002841685.1 Elusimicrobia bacterium HGW-Elusimicrobia-2
CAGTATAATAGTAAAATCAAGCAATCGGTAGTGACCACACTTTTATGAAATTGCTTGTGTAGCAAAGAACTTTTTGTCAGTTTGGCGAACTCGGGTTAAATCCAATAGATGATGTCTTTCACAATCAATTGCTTGAATTGCTGAAAATGTACTTCTATATCGGCGGAATGCCCGGGGCAATAAAGCAATATACGCTGGACGGGGATTTAAACAGCGTTAGAAAAATTCAGGATGATTTGTTGCACGGATATGAAAAAGACTTCAGTAAGCACGCTGAAGCAAACACAGCAATGAAACTCACAAAAATATGGAGAGCTATGCCTATTCAATTATCCAAAGAAAATAAAAAATTTAAGTTCGCCGAAATAGAAAAAAACGCCAGGGCAAGAGAATATAATGAGATTATTACCTGGCTCGAAGACTCTGGATTAGTTTATAAATCGTATAGCATTCAAAAACCTCATTTACCTTTAGATGGCTATAAGCAGGAAAATATTTTCAAGCTATTCCTTTTGGACGTCGGCTTGCTCGGGGCAATGCTAAAACTATCGTCTAAAACCATCACCGGGGGGAATATCTTGTTTCGCGATTATAACGGGGCTTTTACCGAAAACTACACTGCGCAGGAACTGAAGGCGACTGGACATAACAACATTTACTACTGGACAAGCCAAAATTCCGCAGAGGTTGATTTTGTCATCGCTTCTCAAGAACAAATTTATCCTTTAGAGGTTAAATCGGGAACCAGCCTTCAGAACAAAAGTTTAAAGGTTTATGGACAAAAATATCCGAATTCTGTTCTTTCCCGGGCAACAATAAAAAATTTTAAGCATGATGGCAATATTCGCAATTTTCCCTTATATGCGATATTGCTATTCCCAAGACTATCTCAGTAATGAGATATAAAAATTTCCCCTCTGGCGGCGCTGCCAAATAGAATAATCTGCTGAGAAATATTCTTAATTTTTTCTATTAACCAGTAAAGCCCCGCAACAGATCCCAGTACCTTAAACTGTTCAACAAGGCAATTGCGGGTATCGGCCCTATTACTGTTATTCGCTGCCGCGCTCTTTGGCGAGGATGCGCTCTTCTTCCTCGTAAAATTCAAGGTGCAGGCCGGACGTGAGACGCGCGACAGCCTTTTTGCTGACAGCATTAAAGCTGGTGAGGATCTGCTGCTGGACGCCCAGATTCTTGCCTATTTTGACAAGGCCGGAATCCCGGCCGGTTATGCGCAGGCCTATGCTCTTTCCCTCGTCCATGACGAGCATGGCCTCACCAGGAACGAGACTGAATTTCTCCGCGCCCTGCTCCCAGACCGTGCTTATCCTGTAGCGCCGCCATGTGCCGGAAGAATCCGGTACCTTCAAGCTCCTGACCAGCGCTTTTTTCTCGCAGGCCAAAAGGCCGTCGGCTATTTTCTTCCATTCCATTCTCTATATATTTTTTATCCTCTCGCGCAGTTGGGCAAGCTCAAGCTGGCGGTCGCGGTAGAATTTATCCACCGCTTCCAGTACATCCGGATACGCGGAACAGAGCTCCTTAAAATCATCCGCCTTCATTGCGGCAACAACAACATCCGTGAGATTGATGACGGTGGCCGTTCTTTTCACATCGGCGATCATCTGGTCCAGCGCCGCGAGCTCGCCGAAAAAATCCGGCGGGTAAAGATGAGATATCGGCAGGGGCCCTTTCGGGGTATCCAGCAACACGCTGCAGCAGCCCTCAAGAAGAAAATACACCGTGTCTCCCTTCTCTCCTTCTTTTATAAGGCACTTGCCCTTACGCGACGATATTGTCTTGACATGCTCCCCGAAAAACCCGCGGCCCCGCCCGCTGAGTTTTGAAAAAGGCTCTTTGGAAAATACAATTGACAAATCCTTCACACAACCTCCTTGCCCGGTGAGCGGTCATACCTTGACCTTCTCCGAGCGGTCTTCAGCTTAAAAGCTCCAGCGCGTTTTTGAATTTTATCTTATCTTTCGCTTCCCTGTCCATATCAAGTGACTCCACCCACGCGGCTTCTTTTTTCTGATCCGCCCAGGGCGAGTCCGTGCCGAAAAGCAGCCTGTCGGGGCTGTGTTTTCTGATTATATCATGGAACAGTTCTGCACTTTCTATGTATCCCGAAGTCATTGAAATGTCAAAATAAATGTCTTTTCCCGCGAGTTTCTCATAGACTTCCTTCCAGCTCCGCCAGCCGCCCGTGTGCGCGGCGACCATTTTGAGTTCCCTGAATTTTTCCCGGACACTGAGGATGCGCCCCACATCCGCCCTGTCATCGTCGGGAAAAGCTATGTCTTTGCCGGAGTGGAATACCACTATCAAACCCGAAGCGCTTATGAGCTCGTATAACGGGAACATTTTTTCATCATCGGCTTCAAAATCCTGATACATCGGATGGAGCTTTATCCCCTTGAGCCCTTCGCCTTTTATTCTCGCTATGATATCTTTATAATCTCTGTTTGAAGGATGTATGCTCGCGAAGGGTATTATCCTGTCACTTTTTATTTTGAGGCACCAGTCTATGATATTGCGCGTCTGAGATGGCTTTGTCGCTATATTCAGCACCACGGATATATCTATCCCTGACGCGTCCATGGATCTCATCAGCCCCGAAAGAGTGCCGTCGCTGAAAGACGGGATTTTCCCGTCCTGAGAGAGATCCTTTACGGCGTCACAGGCGATATTATCGGGAAAGGCATGAGTGTGAAAATCAATCCTCATGCGGGTTGCTTTTTTTCTCTATCCTGTTGAGCATAATGGCGCCGGAAATGCCAAGCATGAAGAACAGCGCGGGATAAGCGGCCTCTTTTGCCGAGGACGGGAGCGTGTTCTTCGCGGCGGCGATGCTCGTTTTGACTTTGCCCGGCTCCTCAAAAGAGTAATCCTTGAACGGCCACAGCACCGTCAGCGACCCCAATATAAGGCCCACAAGAAAAAAGAGCGTTCTGTCCTTGTATTTTTCAAAAAGATATTTGATGAGACTGGCGGCCGCCACTATGCCGACGACGCAGCCGAGGGCAAAAACCGAGAGAAAAACAAAAGACGGAAAAGTGAAACCTGAAAAAAAAGTTTTGATATGGCCTATCGCCGTCCCGTATATACCTATGACCAGCAGAATAAAGGAGCCGCTTATCCCCGGGAGTATCATGGCGGAGGTGGCAAGCGCGCCGCAGACAAAAACGGTGATAAGAGAGAAATCGCCCGGTGAGCCCGCCGGGCCCCAGAGATAAACAAAAAGGACGAGGGCTATGCCGGGCAGAGCGAAAATCGCGTTTTTAAATCCCCTGTCTCTAACGCGGCCTATAGGCAGGGCAAGCGAGGGGATTATGAGCCCGCCGAAAAAAGCCAGGGTGACGGAGGGCTGATTTTTCAGGCACCAGTCTATGACCGGAGCCAGCGACACGATGGACAGAAACGCGCCCGCTCCCAGAGAGATTATAAAAACACCGTCAAGATCGTTAAACGCTTCCTTGAGGCGGCCTTTCGCGCAGAGGGCGCTGAGATTCTTAAAAGTTATCCGGTTGATGTCCCTGACGAGCCTCTCGTATATCCCGAGTATCAGCGCGAATGTGCCGCCGGATACGCCGGGGATCAGATTCGCTATTCCTATAAGAAAGCCCTTGAAAACATTGATCACATTTCCTCCCTTCGCAGCGCCTTAATGGCGTAAATCGGGTCCACCGGCACGCCGAAAAGGTAGATCCCCAGATGCAGATGAGCTCCGGTGGAAAGTCCCGTTGAACCCAGTGTGCCGAGGGGACGGTCGGGCGTTATCATCTCTCCTTCTTCGCAGAGGTTCTCATCCATATGCATGTAAAAACTCTTTACGCCGCGGCCGTGCTCTATGATAACGGCGTTGCCGTGGAGGGGCGACTCCTTCAGAACCTGGATCACTTTCCCGCTTGAGACCGGGAAAACTTCCGTGCCGAGGGGAGCGACAAAATCAACGCCCTTGTGCTGCCAGAGGGTTTTCCCGCGCTTATCAACGCGGCGCACACCGAAGCCGCTGGATATGACAGATTTTTTAAGAGGTTCGGAAAAATCGCCGCTGTATTTTTTCTTCGTGAAAGAGCCCAGATTCAGCGCTATCTTTTTTTTACTCTCTACGGAAACCTCCGGAATACTCTCCCGACCCACGCTTATGCGGGACTGCCTGAATTTCTTATCCTGTATAGTTATCATCTTTTCCGTCGTACTGTCCTTTCTCAAAAATCTTTTTTCCCTGATTATGAGCGGCGCCTTTCCTCTCATGTCAAGCCGCACGGGAACATAACCCGACGATATTTTTCCGTCCTTAAAAAGCGGATACATTTTTCCCATAAACTCGGCTTCGCATATACGGGAGCTGTTCACCGTCACTTTGATTACACCGCCCGGAAAGGTGTAGTCGGTGACTTTGATTATTTCAAGGGCGTAAAGCGCGGGAACCGCAAGGAGAAAGATGCCCGCGACAAGGATTCTTTTAGGAAAAGTCACTCTCTTCTTATCGAAACGATCTCCACCTGCCTTTGGCCGCCGGGAGTTTCAAATGTCACTTTTTCTCCCACGGTCCGGCCCAGGAGCGCGCGGCCTATGGGAGAGGATGAGGACAGAAGTCCCTCAACCGGGTCCGCCTCTTCAGCGGAAACAACGGTGTATTCATCCGTATCGCCGGAAGAGTCTTTCACCTCTATCGTGGCTCCCAGATAGACTTTGTCGGAAGACATCTGTTTTTCGTCTATTACCATGGCTGAATTCAAGGCGTTCTCGAGCTTGGCTATATTTTTCTGGACATTCGTCAGGTCCTCTTTGGCGGAATGATACTCCGCGTTCTCCGAAAGGTCTCCCTGAGCAAGAGCCTCGTTTATCTCTCTGCTGAGGCGCGGGACGGATTCGGTCTTCAATCTTCTCAGCTCAGTGAGCAGTTTATCCTGTCCTTTTTTTGTTATGTACTTGGCCATCTTACTTCACTATCTGCATGTTATTCTGCACCATAGCCACCAGCTGCGCCAGCCATGCGCTCAGTATAGGGATCTTCGCCTCTATGCCGGCCTGCAAACCTTTAATCAGCATGGTGAAAACAATAGCCCCGACTATTGTCATACCGAGGAAAAAACCTATTCCCCTGACAAGGCCCATAAAAAAATTAAGGCCTATCAGTTTCCAGGGCTTGTGTATGTAATTGAGTATGTCGAAAGTGAAAAAGCGCTTCAGTTCTGTGGTGATCTCACTGACCATATCCACATTATTCTGCAGTTCTTGTTTAGCCTCGGGCTCAACGGGGACTTCCTGTTCTTTTTGTTCTTCAGTCATTTTCCCTTCCTTATCTTCACAAAAAATCTTTTCCCCGCCTTGAGCAGAGCGCCATCTTCTATCTTTATATTTTCCCTGAAATTTTTTATCACCTCTCCCGAGAGCGACACCGCACCCTGCTCGACAAGCTGTTTCGCGCGGCTCTTTGAGGGCGCGCCTCCCGCGGCGAAAACAAGATCGGCGAGCGGCATCTCGCTCTCATCCGTAAAAAAATCTTTGATGTCTTCCGGCACGCCTTTCCTCACCACGACTTTTTCGAAATGATCACGGGCGCGGTCGGCCTCATCTTTTGAGCATATGTATTCGCTTATGTTGTGCGCCAGAACGGCCTTAGCGCTGCGGGGATCCAGGCTCTTGATAGCATCCTTATCGGCGAAGGACAGTATTTCCGTCCATTCATACATCAGGGAATCGCTGGCCGACATCACTTTACCGTATATGTCTTCGGGCTTCTCGTCCAATCCTATATAGTTTCCGTAACTTTTGCTCATCTTCTTCTCGCCGTCAAGGCCCTTCAAAAGAGGAAGCGTCATAACACTCTGGGGGGGCTGCTCATATTTCTGCTGAATCGTGCGTCCCATCAGGAGATTGAATATCTGGTCGTTGCCGCCTATCTCAACATCCGCCTCAACCCGCACCGAATCATAGCCCTGTAAAAGAGGATAGAGGAATTCGGAGGTCCTGATCATGATATTTTCTTTAAACCTTTTTTTGAAATCGTCCCTCTCCAGCATCCTTGAAACAGTATTTGTTCCGGCGAGCATCAGGATCTCCTCAAGGCTCATTTTTTCCAGCCACCGGGAATTGTGCACAACCTGTGTATATTTTTTATCGAGTATCCTGAAAATCTGCTTCTGATAAGTTTTTGAATTTTCCATTATCTGCTCTTTTGACAGAACCGGCCTTGTCGTGCTGCGGCCGCTGGGGTCGCCGATGCGCGCGGTAAAATCTCCTATGATGAAAATTATCTTGTGGCCGAGCTCGCCGAAGCGGCGCAGCTTATCCAGCACCACTATGTGGCCGAGATGGATGTCGGGAGCGCTCGGATCCGCGCCGAACTTGATATTGAGCGGCCTGCCGAGGGCGAGCTTATCCTTTAACTCTTTTTCCTCTATTATCTCCGTGCATCCGGATCTTAATATCTCAAACTGTTTATCCGCGTTAAGCATATTTTTTCTTGAAATAATCCACCGTCTTTTTAAGCCCCTCGTCAAAAGAAACCCTGTCTTGAAAGCCGAGTTTTCTTTTGATTTTAGCGGCCGAGGCAAGTGTCTTGAACACATCGCCCGCGCGCACCGGAAGAAGCCGGGGCTTTATGTTCTTCCCCAGTATCCTGTTTATTTTCCGCGCGAGATCCAGCACCGTCGTGTCTTTACCGCAGGCCACATTGAAGACTTCCCCCGACACTTTTTTATTTTTCGCGGCGAGAAGATTCGCCTCCACGACATTTTCAACGAAGGTAAAATCGCGTGACTGTTTGCCATTGCCGAAAATAGGGGGACGAACATCCTTTAGCACCGAATGTATGAATTTGGGAACCACAACCGCGTATTCATCATCCAGCGCCTGACGCGGCCCGAAGACATTGAAATACCTCAACGCAACTGTTGCCAGGCCGTAATGTTCCGAAAAAATACGGCAGTAATACTCCCCCGTGAGCTTGGACAGAGCGTAGGGTGAGATAAGAAGCGGCATATCGCTCTCCTCCTGCGGGAATTTTGATGTGTCGCCGTAAATGGAACTTGAGGAGGCCAGCACAAATTTTTTCACACCGGCATCCCTGGATGCGTAGAGCATATTGAGTGTGCCGTTTATGTTGACATCATTATAGGCGTAGGGATCTTTCATTGATTTCGGCACGGAGCGCAGTGCCGCCTGGTGCAGGACATAATCAACGCCCCTGCAGGCTTTCCGGCAGCTTCTGATATCCCTTATGTCACCCCGGATGAGCTGGAAATTCTTCAGGCCCTTCGCGAAAGATATGTTGGACATTTTACCCGAAGAAAAATTATCCAGAACCCTCACCTCATTTTTTGTTTTGAGCAGTTTCTCCACTATGTGCGAGCCTATGAAACCCGCGCCTCCTGTTACAAGATACTTCATCCCAACACTCCTTCTTATTTCTGTTTTTCCCACATCAGCAACTGCGCGACAGACGCCAGCGTCGAACCTTCCTTTATTTCTTCCCTTATCCTGTTCTCCCTCTCCAGGACATCCATGGCCCTGTTTGTGAATTCGGCGGCTTTCTCTTTCGGGATCACCACCACCCCGTCATCATCGCCGATTATCCAGTCTCCCGTTTTTATCCGCACGCCGCTTATGACTATGGGCACCCCTATCTCTCCGAAACCCTTGGGCTCTCCCGCCTGAGGCGTGATCTCGGAGGAAAAAACCGGCAGATCCATTTTTTTGATATCCGGCGTGTCCCTGACGGCCCCGTGAATGACAATGCCGCCGAGGCCCTTCTGCAGGGCGCTGTGCGTTGCCAGCTCACCCCATACCGCGGGTGCGCCGCCGCCGGCGTCTATGACGAGTATGTCTCCTTTTGAGGCCAGGTCTATCGCTTCAACCGGTTTTGCCCAGTCGCCGGGATAGGTCCTGACGGTCATCGTGCGGCCCGTCATGTGCTTCCCCGCGGTGACGGCTTTTATACCTTTGAGGGGCAGGCCGCGGTGCAGGGCGTCAGACATGTTCGCCGAGGACACTTTACCGAGTACGCTCTTTATATTCTTCTCATCAATCCTGACGAAATACTCGCTGGTTATGCTTGTGTTTTTCTGAAGAGCTTTTTTTATTTTTTTCGTTTCCGCTTCCGGGTCTTTGGCTTTCGTTATCGCGCCGCCGACGATCACCGTGCCGGCGCCCCGGGAGACGTAAGACGCAGCGGTCTCAGAATTGATACCGCCGGCAATGACAACGGGTATGTTGGTACGCCCGACAAGTTTATCGAGCAGGTCCCCTCCCTTTTCGCCCCGCATCTGCTCGTCTATGGAAATGTGTATCCCTATATAATTCACTGAAAGAGACAAAAACTTTTCAATTGCCGCCTCATCCGCCTCGCCGATAAAATCAAGCATTATCTCCGCGCCGTAATTCAGCCCCGCCTCAACGCACTCCTGCACAGTGGAAACGCCCGCGGCGGAACAGACCGTCACTATGCTCGCCCCGGCTTTGGCGGCTATCTCGACTTCCGCGCGGCCAGTGTCCATTATCTTCATATCGGCGACAATAGGAATGTTTTTGAATTCCCCGCGTAGAGCCCGCACGGCTCCAAGGCCGCAGCTTTTTATCAGCGGCGTACCCGCCTCAAGAATATCAGCGCCTCCGGCGACCGCCGCTCGCGCGGCTTTAAGAGCCCGAGGCAGATCCACAAAATCAAGCGCTATCTGTAATTTAGCCATTTTTTCCTCCGCCTCCCATAACCGTGACCATGAGTTCTCTCTCTCTCGGACAGCTGTCAGTATCTATGAAGACAATCCTCTGCCAGACGCCGAGAAATACCTGCCCCTTTCTGACGGGAATGGTCATATCCGGCCCTATAAGGGAGGCCCGCACATGGGAATGGCCGTTACGCGCGGCGTGGGACAAATTGTGCTTGTATTCGCCCAGCGTTGGGATGATCTTCTCAAAGAAATCCCTGAAATCCTCCAGAAGGCCGCTCTCGCACTCTATGGCCGTTACGGCTCCCGTGGCGCCGGGGGCGAAAACATTCACCATTCCGTCGGAAACGCCCGAAGCGCAAACCGCCGCCTGGAGCCGGGATGTTACATCCACAATATCAAAATCCCCTTTCGTGGCGAATTTAATGGTGTTCGTCTTTATAATCATCGTTTATAAAAGCATTTTTCGGAGCTTTTTTCAATTACTCGTTTTCTATTGCGTCAAGGATTTTGTGCAGCCATTTCAGCGATTCTGCAATATTGGACAGCGCCTCTTTGTAATTTTCCTTTTTGAGCGCGCCTTCGGCTTTGAGAGTGAGCGATTCCGGATATGAGACATTGACCCCCACCTTTCCCGCGTCGCCGGCCAGCGCCCCCGACTCGGTTATCATCGCTTTTATATTATCTTCAAAAAGTTTTTTCACCGATTTTTCTAAAACAGCGAGTTTGGCCTCGCACTCTTCCAGGTTCCCTTTTTCGCGCAACTCGGAAACACGCTCCTCTATCAATTTCTGAGCGGAAGAATCCCAGCGCATCAAATCCGCCGTTTTAAGGAGATCGTTCTGTTCAAGGATTCGCCGTTTGAGAGAGTCGCTCCTGTCTTTTTCTATCTTTTGCCTTTCCTCTTCTTGTTTCTTCATCTGCTTTTGTGAAACCGCGACGGTGTCTCCCACCCGGAATTCCGCTATGGCCTCATGTTCCATAACGAGGCCTTCATAAAGAAAAGGTTCATCGGAGAGTCTCTGTATAACCCTTCCTCGGGCTGCTATAGCGCTGTCCTTTGTGATGACAAAATTACCGTCAACGGGAAACTCGGAGCTGAAATTTATCCATATCTGCTTTTCTCCGCGATCAGAAACGCTGCTCACCCTGTCGGTAACACTGCCGGCTTTCACATATCGTTTCGCCTCACGCCTCTTTTCCGCGGCCTTATCAGCGATCCCGCCGACAAAGCCCGGCATATCAAATTCATAACTCACCGTGCTGAAAATGGAACTGCCCGCGTCGGAGCGGGTCAGATAACTCAAATCCACGGCCACGGGTTCAAACTCAAAAGAAATCCCCGCTGATATCTGGAGATCGCTTTCCAATTCCGAGAGAATGCCGCATTCCATGATAATATCTTCAAATCCGTATTTCACTCCGGCGCGAAAACCTGAAGTCTCAGAAGAACGAAGGCCCAGCGACAGAGCGAGATGTCCTATGTGTTCGGTGACAGCGGCCTCGGAAACGGAAAGAGGTGAAAATTTCTCTCCACTGTAATCTATCTTACCCAGAGAAGCCCTGTGCCAGACCGAGAAACGGGTGTCGGGCTCCCCGGAAACATCCGTGAACAAAGCCGCGGCGCGGCGAAAAAAGCCGAAGCGGCCTCTCACCTCAAAACCGGCCGAGGGCAAAACGGCGCTCTGGGCGTCCCCGTCAAGATCTTCTCCCGCGGCCGTAACCGCCAGGCCCAATCTCAGGACATTTGAGGGCCGGAAACTCAAGGCCGCGGCATATCTGTAGTTGGAATATTCCGCCTCACCCGAAGGAATTCCCTCGTCGTCGTAGGCCTTTAATGTTTCTGACAGATTCATAATCACCGCGTAAGCGGCGAGAGAAAACTTATCCGACAGCCTCTGGCCGAAACCCGCGGAGCCTATGTTGAGATTTCCCAGCCATCCGGCATACGAAAATTCCAGCGCTGTTTTTTCAACTCCGGCGAGCGCCGGATTGGCCAGCGCCGACGATGGCCCGTATTGCACGGGGCTCACAGCCTGACGGGCGGAAGAAGGGACATCCAGAAAATCAAAGCAGCTTTGCCCCGGATCTGCCGCAACGAGAGCGGCAAAACAAAAAAGCAGGGGGAGCGCGTTTAATTTTTTCATCTTTTAATCATCAGCATGCCCTTGCTGGTTCCGTCAACCACCCAGAAATATAGCCCGGGCGGCACCTGCGAAAAATTCCAGACCCATTCGCCGTTTACCGGATCCGGAGTGACATTTTCCCTCAGAACGCATTTTCCCGATATCGTAAAAACTGATATCTCGGCGGAAGAGCCGAGATTCGTAAAGGTTATGTTGTTTCCCGTAGCCGGTACAGGATAGGCATAAACACCGGGATCTTTGTTCGCGGTGAATGATGCCGGCGTGACAAAAAGCCACACCGCCGGACTCTCGGCTTCAAAAACAACTTCGCAGTTTAAAATATATGACGACGCTTTTTCAAAAGACAGCGTATCGCTGTTATAAATGTAAGGTATGCCCCCGGAAACGGGAATCACGGCCGTCACTGTGCCGGGCAAAACCTTAAAACCCCTTACGGCGGATCCTGCCACAGTGTATATCGCCGCCAGAGAATCATACGCCGCCTTCTGCGACGAATCCAAATTCGCAGGCAAAGTTGAAATAAAACTAACTGAACCCGGAGATGAAAACTGCCCCGATGCCACCGTCACCGACGAGCCGTCGGATGCGAAGAATATATTTTTTTCGAAAGGCGAACAGAGAGTCACAAAATAAAAATATGTCGCCGCGCTCATCAGTGTCTCGCCGTCTATGTCTTTCAGCGATGAGGAAATAACAAGTTTATATCTGTGATTAAATTCAAGGCCGGGCGAAACGCTAAACCCCCGGAGGTCCGTTAAAGCTGTCACCTGATATTGTGAAGTTGTTAATTTTGTAAGAATGGCATTGCCGAGATTATCCCGCATATCCCATATTTCTACGGAATTTCCCGGAGAGCCGTCTGTGACGGTGTCTATCTCTATCTTGAATGTCACTTCCAGCGACGGTGACGTTGAAACGCTCACAGAAGCCGAAAAGGACGACGGCGTGTTTATAAAATTCGTACCCGTATAACAGGAAATTGAGGGATCGGAAACAGAAAAATTCAGCGCCTCATCATAATTCCTCACCTTTATCCAGTAGCGCTCGTAAGAATCAAGCCCCGTCATTAAGTACGTTTGCTTTTGTCCGGCGGAAACGGGTGATACAATTGTTTGCGTGGAAACGGCAGAAAAAGCAGCGTCGTTGGAAAAAATAATTTCACAGAAAGCAGCGGAACCTTCCTGCCCGTCATCGCCAGGAGCCGTCCAGGAAATAAAAATCCGGCTTTCATCCCGCCAGAGGGCATACGCGAGATCAGTCACAGGCAAAGGAGGATAAACGTCAACAACCGTGAATGTCGCTATGTTTGATATGTGCGAGAAAACGCCATCGACATTCTGGCTGAAAACAGCAAAATATGTTTGCGACGAATTCCCCGGCGCGGGAATGTTTTCTATCACAAAAGTTTCTCCATCACCGGGATTCTTAGGCTGTATCGTGGAAAAATCAATCCCATATTTTGAGAGCGAATCCACTTCATTCCATAAATCCGTATTCAGCGTCGGGTCAGTTGAATAATAAACAAAATATTTTTTACAAGGATCTGTTGATTCTTCGTTGTCGTATTTCGCCGGAGCCGTCCAGGAAAGCCGAACATCGCCGCCAGTGCCGCTGACGCAAAAACCCGTCAGATTCGTGATTGCCGTCGGAGGCCATGTTGTAAAAACCTCATTTGAATAACGCCTTTCATAGCAATAATTCGTCACAGCCGAAAGGCGAAGATAGGACGGCTGGGCAAGGCCCAAAGCCGAGGCGGAAAAAGTAAAAGGAGCGGATGTCAAAAGAGTATCGTGCCTTTTGTAAATCCCGGTCTCTTCGCTCATCCCCGCGTTTGTCCGACCGTTATTGGCGCCGGAATCCCCCCCGGGATATGTGGAATAAAAAAGATAATAACCGGCAATAGACGCAGAAGCGTCATAATCCCAGTCAATCGTAATAGCATCTCCAGCAATTTCCTTAATAGCAAGATTTTCGGGCAAGCCCGGCGGCGCGCAATCGCTATATGCTGTATCAGAATTGTAAAAACCAGTCCACGGCAAGTCAGGATAAGCGCAAGTCCTGATGACATCGTAATTCCCTCCGGAAGAACACTTAAATAACACATTTCCGTCCATATCCGGCCGATAGATTATCGCCCCTTCATTTATTATTCTATTGAGCGTATTGATGTCAGGATGAGCGTCGGAGGATCCCCCGTCAATCGGCACCGCAAATTTTGGATTCATCTTCGCAAGAAAAGCGGCTCCCGAACTGCCATTGGTATTTGAGCCGTGATGATGAACTTTATAAATATCAGTGTTCGCCAGGTCGCCCGCGGCGCCTGTGTAGGAATATTCGGCAACACCGCTTGTTCCAAGTATCGCGTCCTCCTGCGCACCGTAAGCGTCTCCCCCCGTAATAAAAGAGGCGTTACCGACCCATATTTTTTCGACCATCGCCCATATATTGTCGTCATCTCCTGAAACAGGAGGTGTTTTTTTCTTCGCTAGGATTTTGGCGTTGACGACAGGATCAAAACCCATCCAAGATTTGTCCCCCTCGTTAAAAACCGGTCCTGCATTAGCATTAGGGCCGCTGGTATATTCCCCTGCTTTCGGCTCAAAATAATGTCCCGCAAGGGAATCCGGGCCGCAACCTTCATTGTTAAGATCATTCATCAAAGTATCATAGGCGCTTTTATCGCCTTGCGGCCACCTGACCGGCTGAAAAAAGTTTAAAACATTATAGTTCTGAACAACCATAGACAATCCGGTAAAATGGTCAGCTCCGCAACAGGATAAAATCATAAAATCAATCGTCTTTACACCCGTATCACCGTGCCACGGGAGATTATCCAGAAAATCATCGACCCAGGATGAACTCTTCGTCGAACCCCGGCCGCCGTCAATCAAAATACATTTATCATCATTCGTCCCGAGTTTTCCATCTGCCCCCGGCAATTCAATAAATTCGCAATCGCCGTAATTCCCCTGACCCCAAAGAATAAAATGAATCCTCATATAATCTTCGGCATACAAATTAAACGGGACGGAGGTAATTAAAAAGAAAACTATCCAAATTTTTCTAAAAAATTTTAACACCTTTTCATTCTTTGAAAAATGGTAGAAACCATCTTCATTAGATTGTTTCATAATTTTGACGCTTTTTTTTCTTCGCCGCGGAAAAGCCTGGCGATGTTTGCCCTGTGCGAAAACAAAACAAAAGCAAACGCCGCCACGGCGAATATTTTAATTTCCGCTGACAGGCTGAATATAAAACAGAAAACGGGGAAAAAACCCACCGCTATAATTGACGACAGCGAAATTATGCCAGACAGCGCGAAAACAACAACGAACACGGCAAAACTGGAAAGAAGGCAAAGCGGCGCGAGAGCCGACGCCACGCCGGCGGAAGAGGCGACGCCTTTTCCGCCCCGGCCTTTAAGAAAAATTGAAAAATTGTGACCGAGGATAACCATCATACCCAGAGCGATCTTCAGAGTATAGCTTTCTCCGAAGAAAAAAGGAAAAATAAAACCTTTGGCAAAATCCAGAAAAAAAACAAGGAGCGCCGCGGCCAGCCCAGCGGCCCTGTAAACATTCGTAGCGCCGATGGAGCCGGAGCCGAGTTCCCGCACATCCCTGCCCTTGAACAGCTTGACATAGATCCAGCCGAAAGGAACTGAGCCCGCGATGAACGCGGCGATGATCAAAAAAACGGTCATCCAAGTTTCTGCCATTTTATTTTTACCGGTACCCCCGAAAGCTCATAATTCTCTCTGATCATCCTTTCCAGATATCTTTCATCCGCGGATGTGAGCGGTTTTCTTTTACTCCTGTATTTTATCAAAATTGCCGGCGGCGAGAAAGAAACCTGCTTTGCCGAGAGAATAAAAAGATGCAGGCGGGATTCCTCCACAATCTTTTTTATCCTCCTGTCCAGGCCCTGAAAGTTTATGGCGGCGCGCGCTTTCAGAAGAACAATTTCCCTGACGGCTTTTTTTATGCCCTTTTTTTTGGCCGCCGATATCATAAAGACCCCGGGAGCCGGAAGGAAAGCGAATGTTTCGCTCGCGTGGTTCATGAACATGCGGCGTTTGGACAGGGGAGTGATGTCGGATTTATTGAATAAAAGAAAGCAGGGCTTGTGTTTTATCAGAGCTGCGATACGCAGTTCCTTCTGCGTGAGCTCTTTTGACGCGTCTATTATGAAACACACCGTGTCAGTCTCGCGCAAAGCGTCTTTGAAAAGGCTCATGTTGTAAACCCTGAGCTCCTCTCTTCTGTATCTTCTGAAAATGCCGGCGCTGTCATAAAATTTTATAAGGCCGAACTCGCTACTGTATGTCTCGGCCACTATCTCATTTGTCGTCCCGGGAATGGGGGATGTTTTGAAACGGCTCTCGCCCAGAATGGCGTTCAGAAAAGTGGATTTACCCGCGTTCGGCGCCCCGACGACCAGACATGAGACGCTTTCCTTATTCGGTTTATCCACGACTGGCGCGTCCTGCGCTTCGGCCTCATCCAGAAGATCATCCACGCCTTTTTTGTGCAGGGCTGAAATGCAATAAACGGGCAGTCCGTAACGGTAAAGCTCTTCCGCGGCCTCCTCGGCCTCCTCACTCTCCGACTTGTTGGCCACGATCCAGAGTTTCCGGGAGAATTTTCTGGCCTCATTGATTATTTCATCGTCCGTCGCGTTAAAATCCCGCGGATCGCAGATGACAAAGACAAGATCCGCGTCTTTCAGCGACGACGAACCTTCCCGGACAGCGCGCCCGTCAACAAGGCCGACGGTATCCACCGGGAAAAAAGTCACGCCGTCCCTCTCGAAAACACCCGTCTGATAATCGCTGGTGATACTTTCCTCATCCTTCGGCCTGGAATAAGTCTGCCTTTTTGTCAGGCGCGAGAATAATGTGGTTTTTCCCACGCCCGGTTTGCCTATAAAAATAATTTTCATTTGTTGATAAGGTCGTATATCCCGCTCTTTAAGCGCTCTATTCCCACTTTTTGCAGGGCAGAAATCTCAATGCCGCGGCTCTGTGCTTCCGGCTCGCCCGGGGATGCACTTTTGAATCTCCCTTCCTGACAATCCTTGTAGATCTTATCGCATTTGTTGAGCGCGTAGAGCCGCGGTATTTTATCAAACGCCAGCTGTTTCAGCGTGTCATCCACAACTTTTCTGTGCATCTCTATATCAGGGTCGGCCCCGTCAAGCACGACGAGAACAACGGAAGCGGGCTCTATCTCCTCCAGAGTGGAATGGAAGGCGTTGATGAGCTGCGGCGGTATATCATTTATAAAGCCGACGGTGTCCACAAAAAGGACATCCCTGTCAAATATCCGGGCTCTTCTTGTCATGGGCTGAAGCGTCTGGAACAGCCGGTCTTTCGCGACGGCATTTGATTTCGTCAGGGTGTTGAGCAGCGTCGTCTTACCCGAATTTGTGTAACCGCACAGGGCGATGACAGGAATGTTCAATTTCAGGCGGCGGCTCCTCTGGATGCCCCGCCTTTTTTTAATGTCTCCGAGGTGTTTTTTCAAAAGCGAGATCCTTTTTTCTATACGACGGCGGTCGGTTTCGATCTCTCTTTCACCCGGGCCTCTCATCCCTATTCCGCCCTGCTGGCGCTCAAGATGAGTCCACATTCCCGCCAGACGCGGAAGAAGATACTGGCACTGGGCGAGTTCCACCTGATCTCTGCCGTCCTGCGTGTGCGCCGAACGCGCGAATATATCAAGTATCAGCCGTGTACGGTCTATGACTTTCATCGAAAGCGCTTTTTCCAGATTCCTCTGCTGGCCGGGCTTCAGATTGATGTCAAAAATAACGGTTACGGCGCCCGCGTCGGCGGCCTGCTGGGTCAGGAACTCAACCTGGCCTTTGCCTATGTAAAAAACGCTGTTAGGCCTGTCTATCCTGAAAACGGATTCTCCGACGGCAGTCCCGCCCGAGGTGTCGGCCAGACGGCGCAGCTCTTCAAGACCGCTTTCGCGGCCTTGCCGCCTTTCCTTTATTCTCACTCCCGCCAAAAAAACTTTTTCCATATTTTTTACACTCTTATCCTTTTTTATTTCTGCTGACGCGCTTTCACGGATTCACAGCGAACACCCCGCAAGGCGACTTTACATTTAGTATGACCATTTGTTAAGTGCGATTTCATTTAGTTAGAAAATTATCAGGGTCAAACGCCTTCTTCGTCCAGCCTGTATTGAAGGGCTTCGGCAATGTGCTCGTCAAGGATTTTTTCGCTCCCGGCCAAGTCGGCTATGCTGCGGGACACTTTCAAAATTTTATCCGCTCCCCGACGGGATATAGAAAACTGCTCGCGGGCCCGAAGCAAAAGTTTAGCCCCTTCCGGTGAAACGGGGCAGAACGCTTTCACATCTCCCGGGACAAGACGCGCGTTAGAATAAACCCCCTTCCTCCCCTGAAGCCGCGCGAGAGCCCTCACCCGAGCTTCGGCCACACGCGACCTGACCACTTCCGATGACTCGGAGGGCTCTTCCGGATAAACATCGCCGGAGATTTCCGGTGAGACCTCTATCTGTATATCTATCCTGTCCATTATCGGGCCGGAGATACGGCTCCGGTATTTTTTTATGCGGTAGGGCGTGCAGGCGCATTCTTTTGAAGGATGGCCGTGATAACCGCAGGGGCAGGGATTCATCGCGGCCACAAGCATGAATGACGCCGGAAAAGTGCTGGTCCCCCTCACACGCGAAACAGTGATCCGCCCGTCTTCCATCGGCGCGCGCATTGCCTCCACGGCACTGCGGCTGAATTCCGGGAATTCGTCAAGAAAAAGAATGCCCCTGTGGGCGAGGGAGATTTCCCCCGGACGCGCCGAGGCGCCGCCGCCGACCAGCGCCACATCCGAGATGGTGTGATGAGGCGACCTGAAAGGACGGTTTGTCATGAGGCCTTCTCCTTCCTTCAGCAGATTGCAGGCCGAATATATGCAGGAGACATCTCTGGCCTCGTCGTCTGTCATGGGCGGAAGGATACCCGGCATCCTCATGGCGAGCATGGTCTTGCCGGAACCCGGAGGGCCTATCATCAGGACATTGTGGCCGCCGGCGGAGGCGACCTCCAGCGCTCTTTTGGCAAAACTCTGGCCCTCCACATCTGAAAAATCAGGGTATGTCACAGGCCCTGATTGACGGGGCCTGCCCGTGAAGGGGGCTATTCGCTCCTCGCCCCTTAAATGCCGGACGAGTTCGGCAATACTTTTTACGCCTATCACCTCGGCCCCCCGCACCGTCGCGGCTTCGGGTTCAGATCCGGCGGGAATATAAACTTTAGTGATTTTTTTCTTTGCCGCCGCTAGCATCGCGGGAATGATACCGCCGCAGGATTTCACCTTTCCCGAGAGAGAGAGCTCTCCTATGAAAAGAGCCTCCTCACAATCTTCCGATTTAACGGCCCCCGATGCGCTGAGTATCCCCACCGCCATGGCGAGGTCCAGCTGAGTACCCTCTTTTTTCACGTTCGCCGGAGAAAGATTTATCAGAATCCTGCTTGAGGGCATTTTGAAACCCGAATTCCTTATCGCCGACTGAAGGCGGTCACGGGCCTCCCTCACCGAAGTGTCGGGAAGCCCCACGATGCTCACCGAGGGAAGGCCGCGGCCTATGTCCACCTCCGCGGTGACTATGTACGCTTTTATGCCGTGAAGTGAAAAGGTTTTAATCTGCTTCAGCATTAAACCACTCCTGGGCGTTGAGAAACTCGTTGTTTATCCGCACATCTATGAAACCCGCGTCATAGAGATCTTTATTGAGGCATTTTGTGCCGCCGTCGTAAAACACGATCGCGCGGATCAGCCCGGAATAATCCTCCGGCGCGCCGCAGACGGAAACCACCACCGGCCGGCCGTAGATATTATTTTTCATGAATTCCTTCGCGCCGCCCGCGTCGAGAGGAGAGGCCGCGAAAAGGGTAATGAATGCCCCGTTCTTCGTCCTGAAAGATTTGTGATCTAATATTTCCGACACCTCCGCGTGAAACATATCTGAAGACGCCGCCCATTTGACATAGGGAAAACGGTGCCGCTCAATGCCGAACTCATCCCGCACTTTGAACACGCCGCGCTCGCGTAAATAAAAAAACAGCGCGGCCGCGCAAAGCGCCGCGAAAACCGCAGTCGCATAAATCTTTTTTCTCATTCTAAAACCGTATCCTTCTCTCAAGCCCAAGATATTTTCTGCTGTCGCCGCTTTCATCCGGCTGATAAACCGCCCTGAGAATATTATTCCCCCTTATACGGTATATAATCTCAAAACCGCTAAACAGCTGGAGCGAAGAAATATCCTTCATCATCTCCACATTATATCCAAAGTACATTCTACCAAAAGATTTCCCCATATATAAATTCATCTTATCAGCGGCATTCAGCCCATCGAGCTTATTCCCGCTGTCAGCTCTTGCCGCCAAAGCGGACACATCAAGCCTCACATCGTCGACAATCCCTGTTCCCCTGACAATTTCCGAGAAAAAAGGGTTTATAATAGAGGTGTCTATAACTTTGGCCATTTCCTTTTTCATGAATTCAAGGTCCCCCGGCGCGGCCGAGGGCACGCCCGTTATCATCTGATAGGCCTGCTCTCCGCTCGTCTTGTCTGAAAAATCCTTTGAGGCAAGATTGATGTCCAGCGACTCCAGCGGAGAATGCCGGATATCCACTCTTATGGTGTCGGCGATAACTTCAAAGGGCGGGTTCGGGTTTTTTCTGCTGACTTCAGCCTCCGCCTGAAGAGTGATGAAGATCTTGTTTTTAACGATATCTATTTCGGCAAAATCTATGTCAAGATTCTTGCCCAGATAGGTAAGCCTACCGCGGGAGCTAGAAATTTTTCCGTTCACCTCATAAGGCGCGCCTTTGATATTGATGGAACCGTAAATATCCGCCTTGAACTTATCCGATATCCATTCCACGTTTCTGTCGAACACAAGTGTCACATCCATATCCGGAAGCGCGCCGCGTGATGTTTTCAAGCTGTCCGGCCGGTAAGAAAACCGGGCGTCTTTGATTTTCAGCAAACCTTTGATGGAAGCATTTTCCCCGTCATCGGCGAGCGACAGATTGCCGGAAATCTTCCCGTAAGACGGCGCGGTCCCTAAAATATATTTGAACACCTTTTTTCTTTCTATCAGAAGCCCGGGCACAACGACAGGCACGCCCTTTCCCGGCAGATAGAGGTCAATGCCGTAATTTTTGAGACCCCCGGAGGCGAGGAGCGCCTCACCCGTGAGAGTGAAATTCACGCCTTTCACCGAGCTCGTTGAATACATTATTATTTTACCGCCGCGGGAAACGGCATTGAGCGAAAAATCAACGGTTTCGGGATAATCCCTGTGCTTCGCGCGAAAACCGGACATTATTTTCCCTTCTATCCGCGGCATTTCATAGGTGCCGCCGGCAAAGATACTGCCAGAGGCGGAAAAATTCCTTATCTCACCAAAAGAAGTCTGGATAACGGGGATTTTCACATTATCAGCGATAATAGAGGCCTTGTTCACCTGTCCCGCCGACGCGGCGATATATCCGCCTGTCTGAATAAATCCTTCGGGCGTGTTGATCCTCACGTCGGGATAAAAAAAATCTCCGTCAAAAGTCACGCTGCCGGCAGCGCCAACCTTAGTTCCAATATAAATATCCGGCGCGGCAAAAGAAAATTTATAGCCTTTTGCAGAGGCATCAAACTCCATCTGCACATCGCCAAAAGCTTCTATATCCGAATTGAGCAGCTTCAGTATCTTTTGCAGATCCATGCTCTGCGTTTTCAGTTTCCATATCCCCGGGGGCTGCCAGAGCGCGGATATGTGGCTGCCCCCCGTGAAAATCTCCCAGGCGCCGCCGGAAGATGTCAAAACGCCCTCAAGACCGTTGGCGACGGCATTGGGCCTGGAGAAAACGGTTTTATCCGAACTGATTAAAATGTCATATTCAAAGGGCGTATAAAAAGCGTTTATGAAAACATCCTTGGCTTTTCCTTTCAGGCGCAGGCCGGAACTGTGGTCAATTTCAAAAACCGAATTGGCGAATATATCAGCCGGGCCTTTTTTGATATTTCTGATCTGAACGCGTCCCCGCGCTGCGCGGCGTTCCATCTGCCACGAAACATCAAAAAATTCCACCCGCCCGTCGCCGGCGCGGATCAGGGCATGGGAGACGACAACCTCCTTCGGCCGGATGCCGGACATAATGAGATTGAACTCCCCTGACAGGGAATTCTGTCTAACTCCCGATGGGGAGATTGGGATTTCAGAATCGGGTATGCTGATGTTCAAAGCCGAAAGGCCGCTGGCCCGGAGCGTGCCGGATATTTTCTGTGAAAATTTTTCGCCGCTGATCTCGGCCTCGAAACCGCCGTCTTTGATTTTAACGATAGCTGATAGCTTCTCATCCTTTTTGAGAGCCTTGATCCGGAGAGGGTAATCTTTTACAAAGAGCTTGCCCGAAATACTTTTTGACAGTGTCAATTCGCCGGAGGCATATTGCCCGAATATCATATTCGTCAGCGCGGCCGTGCCGCCGGAGACACTGAAGTCCGTGCTGAAATCGCCGGCGGTTAAGCTGCCCTTTAAATCGCCGGAGCCATATTTGCCTTCCGCCTTGAAACCGGTCTGCGCTGTTTTGCCTTCAAGCGTAAACGCCGTCTTTCCTCTAGCCGGCAACTGGCCGTATTTAAGGAAATTTTTTGCCCCCTCAAATGAAACGTCCAGTTTGCCGCGGGAATATGACAGCGAACATTTGCTGGAGTCCCTGAGAAAAGACATGTCCGGTAAAAAAGAAGAAACGAAAGAAAAACCGCCGGGAAAATTTTTAATGAGCCCGTTCCTGAAAACAGCGGAGTCCTTCCGCGCCGGGGCGGCCACAGACGCGGCCGAGGGCGTCAATATCGCCTCTTCAAGGACAAAATCACCGTTCTTTTTAGAGAATTTAGCGCGCAAAACATTTTCGCCCGAAATGTTGTCAAGCTTAACGACGGCCGTTCCCGTATCAACGCTGTATAAAATATCGCCTTTAAGCTTCAATTCCCGGCCGTAAAAAAAAGCGGCGACGGCCGGATATGCCCTGAAATCTTTGCCGAGCTCATACGGAGCGTCAAGTTTTAAAAAACTCGCGCCGCTGTTAAAAACTCCCCTGATGCGGCCCTTTATAAAAAACACGCCGGAAGCGATACCCCCTTTCCCGTTTATATCCAAATCGCCGTATTTCGCGTCAAAAGATTCTATGCTGAAACGCCGGGAATTCCTGTCATTGAAAGAAGCCGCGACACTCAGTTGTTTCAATTCCAGAGCGCCTTTTTTAAAACTTTCGGCAGAGCCCTTTATTCTGAAAACAGGGGCTTTCAAAAATCCTTCCAGGGAAACGAGGGCGTCACCGCCTTCAAAAAGAATATCATCCCGGTCTAAGCGCCCTGATATCCTGAACGAAGCCTCGCTTAACGGCTCATTGCCTAAAGAACTCACTTTCATGCCGCCGCGCAGGCGTAATTGTCCGCACTCGGCTGAAACGCCGGAAAATTCCGCCGTTTCTTTTGACAACGAAAAGACGCTTTTAAAATCTTTCAGCTCAAAAACTTCTCCGGCGAAAAAAGATATGCCTGGAAAAACAGCCGAATCCGCAGTCACCACGCCGGACATTTCCATATCCAGGATTTTTCCGCCGCCCAGAGCCGCCCTCATTGTCCCCGAGAAATTCTCGCCTGACAGCCGCGGAGTGGATAAAAAAACGGAGAAAAAATCCATATTTTTGACGCTACTCTGCATTTTCCACAGGCCAGGGGCCTCCCTGTCCGCGCGGGAAGACGCGCTGAAATTGCCGGAACGGATATGCGCGCGCAGATGGCCGTCATCAATACGGCCGCCGAAAACAAAAGCCCTCCGCAAATCTTTTAAGGTAACGCGCACGCGCCTGAAAAATAAAGACGGCAGCGCGATGTCCGCGGTGGCTTTCGGGCTCACCGGGAACAGCTTTGATATATCCGAACTAACGATTGATATTTCGCTGTCCTCGACTCCGATCTTCCCGGGCGAGACGCCTTTCCTGAGAATAAATAAAACGGGGAAATATAATGTCACTCTTTTAAAATGAAGCGTTTTGATATACTCGTTATGCGTTATCAGTACAACATCATTCAGTGTGACGGTACGGATGAAATCAGTCTCAATCGATCCCCATCTCAGATCCGCGCCCGATTCCGCGATCCGGCGGGAAACGGCCGAATTGATTTCTTCCGTGATCCTGCCAAAAGGAAAAAAGGCAAAAAAAGCGGTCACGGCTATTGCCGCGAAGGCAAGGAATTTCAAGAGTGTTTTCATTGGCCGATTATACCAAATTTTTCCTCCTCTCATAGCTTCACGGAATCAATGCCACTGAAAATGCGCTTTTCAGGGGCATTCTATACTATCTAATGCGAATGGTGGTCAAGGCTTGGCCAAATTGCTATAATGCGGGCTATGTTAGATTTGTTATTTTTGCCTATTTTGTTTTTCTCGGTCATCGTACACGAGGTCGCGCACGGTTATGCCGCGCTGCGCCTGGGCGACGAGACCGCTCTTTATTCGGGACGGCTGACGCTCAACCCCATCCCGCACATCGACCCCGTGGGAACAATAATTTTGCCGCTTTTTCTCGTCATGACCAACGCGCGCTTCCTTATAGGATGGGCGAAACCCGTACCCGTAAATCCTTATAATTTTGTAAACCCCAGACAGGATTTCGCTAAAGTCGGCGCCGCGGGCCCTCTGGCTAATATAGCGCTCGCCTTGATCTCGGCGATGCTGCTGACAATTATCAATCTGGCCGGACTCATGACGAGCTTTGAGCTGATCGCGGGGCTTCTTCAATACTCTGTTTTCATAAACATATTGCTGGCCGTCTTTAATCTTATACCCATACCGCCTCTGGACGGATCGCGTATCCTCGCGGCCGTACTGCCTTATGACAAAGCCTATAAATACGAGAGGATGATGCGTTTCGGGCCTTTTCTGACGCTGATTGTCGTGTGGATGTTCTGGCCTGTCATCTTTACGATCGTTAGAACTATAGCGGGGGCTATCCTCTCTGTGGCCTTGGCTATATAAAATTTATGAAAAAAAAGAGAATATTATCCGGCATGCGGCCCACGGGCGCCATGCACCTGGGGCATTTCTTCGGCGCTCTGGGGAACTGGGTCAAAATGCAGGATGAGTATGAGACCTTTTACATGGTCGCCGACTGGCACGCCATGACCACTCTTTATGACAAAACTTCCGACATGGCAGGGATACGCTCTTCCGCGGATGATATGGTCGCCGACTGGCTCGCCTGCGGAATAGACACATCCAAAAGCTGTATTTTCCGCCAGTCGGATGTGCCCGCGCACAGCGAACTCTTTCTCATACTTTCAATGGTCACGCCTCTGGGATGGCTCCAGCGATGCCCCACCTACAAAGAACAGCTGAAAGAAATAAAGAACCACGACATCGGCACCTTCGGCTTTCTCGGCTATCCGGTGCTCCAGGCCGCTGACATCCTCCTCTACCGGGCGCACTGCGTGCCGGTTGGAGAAGACCAGCTGCCCCATCTTGAGATAACGCGTGAAATAGCGCGGCGCTTCAATCACCTCTATCCGATCCCGGACAAAGTCTTTCCCGAACCCAAAGCGCTGCTGACAAAATCGCCGAGGCTGCTCGGAACGGACGGAAGAAAAATGTCAAAGAGCTACGGCAACGCCGTCAATCTCAGCGACGATGAAAAAACAACGGCAAAAAAGATCTCGCGGATGATCACCGACCCCGAAAGGATACACAAGGACGATGCCGGACACCCCGATGTCTGCAGCGTATTCTCTTACTGGAAGGCGATACCCGGCGAAAAAAACAAAGAAATAACATCGGACTGCAAAAACGCGTCAATCGGATGCGTGGCATGCAAAAAGCTCCTTGCGGAAGAGATAAACCTGCTGCTTTTACCCGTCAGGGAGGCTCGTAAAAAAATAAGCCCCGAAGAAGTGCATAGCGCGCTGGAGTCCGGCGCGCAAAAGGCAAGAGCCGAAGCGGCGGAAACAATGGTAATAGTCAGAGACAGTATCAAAATATGAACGGAAAAAATTATATCGTCCGGCTCGACGCCTTTGAGGGGCCGCTGGACCTGCTGTTGTGGCTTATCCAGAACAACAACATGGATATCTACGACATTGAAATATCAAAGATCACCGCCCAGTATCTGACCTTCATCGGGGCGCGGACAGCAGAGCTGGACGCGGCCGCGGACTTTCTCTCCATGGCGACGCTCCTCATGCGCATCAAATCCAGCCTCATGCTCCCTAAAGAGAGCCCTGAGTATCAGGAGGCTGTGGAACAGCAGCGGGATCTTTCCGAAAAACTTATGGAATGGAAGAAAATCAAGGAGAGCAGGGGCATTCTGCTGGAAAAACATCAGTCCCGCAAAAACTTCTTCCGTCGGGATGAGCCGGCGGCGGTAGAGATCGATAAAAAAAGCACGCTCAGCGTTTTCGAGCTCGCCGATATATTCGCGAATCTCATCAGAACCCATGACAAAAATTTTGACACGATAACCGGCCCGGAAATATACCTTGAAGACGTTAAAGCGGATATTTTAGAAAGATTCAAATCCGCAGATGAAATCAAGATCTCCGGTATGCTGCAGGCGTTCCCGTCCAAGCTTTATCTGGCCGTGCTCATCCTGGCCATACTGGATCTGGCTCACGACGGCATCGCTTCCCTCAGACAGGAAAAGCCTTTCGCCGAAATATACCTGACTTCTATAAACGGGGGGAAGCAGGCTCTCCCGCGGGAAGAAAACTACGCTCAAGAGGTTACTTATGGAAACAGCTGAACTTAAAAAAACGATAGAAGCCTTGCTGTTTGTGAGCGGCAAAGGCATTTCCAAGAAAAAGATCTCCGAGATCACGGAAACGCCGCAGGAGAAGATAAGCGAAACGGTCAACGCTCTGAAACAGGAATGGAACAGCAATCACGGCGTGTTTATAGAGGAAATAGGCGGGGGGTACCAGATATCAACCCGGCCTGAATATTCCCCCGCCATACTGAAACTTTATCCGTGGAAAGGCGTCATGAGGCTGTCGTCCTCCGCCGCCGAGGTGCTGTCAATAGCGCTTTACAAGCAGCCCGTGACAACAGCCGAAATAAACGACATACGGGGTGTGGATTCGAGCGGTGTGATAGCGACACTCCTGAAAAACAATCTTATAAAATACAGCGGCCGCAAAGAGGGCCCCGGCAATCCGCGCCTGATAAGGATCAACGAGCCCTTCTACCACATTTTCGGCATAAGGGATGTTTCAGATATACCGTCATGGCAGGAACTCGGAGGCGCCGAGGAAGAAACGGAAAGCGAAGGGGAAACGCCAGGCGACGAGATCGCCGAAGAAACGGAAACAAACGGTGTAAGTGATGTCCTCGAAGACGGAGAAGAAAGCGAAATATGAAAAAAATAGACACGATCCGTAAGCAGATAGACAAGGTTGACAGCGAACTGATACGCGCTCTTCTGAAAAGGATAAAACTCGCCGAAACCATAGCTTCCTACAAAAAAAACAGGGGAGAGGACATCTACCGTCCCGAAAGAGAGTTGCAGATCCTGACACAGGCCACAGACAAACTTTCCGCGACAAAGTCCGCCATAACAGAAGAAGTGATGAGGACGGTCATATCCTCCTGCAGGAGCCTGCAGAAAACCCTGTCCGTGGCATACCTCGGTCCGGCGGCCACATTCACGCACAGCGCCGCGGTAAAGATATTCGGGGCTTTCTGCAAATTCCTTCCCGCGGGATCCATAGGGGATGTCTTCACCTCTGTTGAAACAGGCCGCGCCGATTACGGCGTTGTCCCCATAGAAAACTCCACCGAGGGCATGGTGAACCACACAATGGACATGTTCGCCGCGTCGAATCTTAAAATAATCAACGAGGAATATCTTGCTATATCGCAGTGCCTTGTCTCCTGCGGCAAAAACAAAAATAAGATCAAAAAACTTTACTCCCACCCTTCGGTTTTCGGACAATGCAGGAATTATATCGCCCGCAATCTGTCATTTGCCGAACAGATAGAGGTGTCCAGCACCGCGGAAGCCGTTAAGCTGGCGGCGAAATGGCCGACACTCGGGGCGGCCATCTGTTCAAAATTCGCCGCGAAAATATACGGGATGAATGTTCTGGAGGAGCATGTTGAAGACCTGTCGCAGAACTACACGCGCTTCCTCGTCATGGGAAAAAACATACCTGAACCCAGCGGGAAAGACAAGACGTCTTTTCTTTTTTCTCTCAAAGACAGACCCGGAATACTCCATGACGCGCTGAGCCCTTTCAAAAAAAGAAAAATAAACCTGACGAAGATAGAATCCCGGCCCAGCAAAAAAAAGGCATGGGAATATCTGTTCTTTGTTGACTGCGAAGGGCATATCCTCCAGAAAAAAATACAAAATGTCGTTTCGGAACTGTCTAAATTCTGCGATTCTCTGAAAATACTAGGTTCCTACCCTGCGGGAAGGCTGCCGAAATCATGATCAAAGCGAGAAAAGCCCTGAAATCTTTCTCTCCCTATATCGCCGGCAGGCCCATAAGCGAGATCAAGCGCCTTTATAAACTCAAGAAAGTGGTGAAACTGGCCTCAAACGAAAACCCCTATGACCCACCCAAAAAGGTTATGGAAGCGGTCATCAGAGGCGCCCGTGATGTCAACCGCTACCCTGATTCAAACGCCTATGAGCTGAAAAAGAAGATAGCGCTGAAAATGGGCGTCAGCCCCGCTAATATAGTCGTGGGGAACGGCGCCGACGAGATAATAGAACTTCTCGGCAAGGCTTTCCTCGAACCTTCCGACCGCATAATCGTCTCGCGTCACGCCTTCATACGCTACCGCATGACAGCGGATCTTATGAACGCCGCCACAAAAACCGTGAACATGAAAAACTACACGCATGACCTCGCGAAAATGGCGGAAGCCGCGGGAGCGAAAGATAAATTCATTTTCATCACAAATCCCAGCAATCCCACCGGCACCTACAGCACGAAAAAAGAAATAGAGGAGATGTTTTCCATATTCCGGAAAAAGAAAACTTCGGCTATCCCCGTGTTCGACGAGGCTTATGTTGATTTTACGGACGCGAAAGATTATGTGTCAGCCATAGATTATTTCAGGCGCGGCAAAAAGATAATAATACTCCGCACATTCTCAAAAACTTACGGCATGGCGGGACTGAGAATAGGTTTCGCTGTAGCGCCGAAGGAAATATGCGAAATTTTAGAACGTATCCGGCCGCCTTTCAACACCACATCTGTTTCCCAGGAGGCGGCTATCGCGGCGCTGGACGAATCCGATTATGTAAAAAGCATCACTAAAAAAATACTTGCCGAGAAAAAAAGAATGGAAAAAAATCTTTCCGCGATGGGTCTGGAATATGTGCCGTCCCAGGCCAATTTCCTTCTCGTAAAGGTCGGTGACGGGAACAAGATCTTTACAGCGCTGCTGAAAATGGGCGTGATAGTCAGGGGAATGGCAGAATACGAACTGAGCGAATTCATCAGAGTGACTGTCGGAAAGCCCGAGGAAAATGATTTTTTCATAAAATGCCTGAAGAAAATAAAGGGGAAATAAAATGATACTGACACTAAAACGGAATGTTTCAAAAAGCGACATAAAGCGGATTGAGAAAAAAATTGAATCTTACGGTTTTAAGGCCCATTATTCAAAAGGCGCATCCGACATCACCATCGGAGTGATAGGCGAAAACGCCATACTTTTGAGAGAATTTTTTGAAGCGGACCCCGCCGTAAAAACCATTGTCCAGATATCAAAACCCTATAAACTCGCCAGCCGGCAGGTGCATCCCGAAGACAGCGTTATAGGCTGCGGGAATAAAAAAATAGGCGGCGGAAAATTTACGGTAATGGCCGGGCCGTGCTCCGTTGAAAACCGGGCGAATCTCATGAAAACAGCGAGGATGGTGAAAAAACACGGCGCGACTTTTCTCAGGGGCGGGGCTTTCAAACCCCGCACTTCACCCTACTCTTTTCAGGGGCTGGGAGAAGAAGGCCTCAAATATCTTGCCGAGGCCAGAAAACTCACGGGCTTAAAAATAATCACGGAAGTCATGGAGATCTCACAGATAGAACTTGTCGCCAAATACGCCGATATTATACAGGTCGGGGCCCGGAACATGCAGAATTTCAATCTCCTGAGGGAGCTCGGAAAAATAAACACGCCCGTGATGATCAAGCGGGGCATGTCCGCCACCATCAACGAACTTCTCATGGCGGCGGAATATGTTCTCAGCGAAGGCAATCAGAATGTCATCCTCTGCGAGAGGGGCATCCGCACTTTCGCCCAGTCAACGCGCTTCACTCTCGATATAAGCGCCGTGCCCGTTCTTAAAAAAGAATCACACCTGCCTGTCATAATAGACCCCTCTCATTCGGCCGGGGTGAGAGAGATTGTACCGTCACTCTGTCTGGCGGCCGCGGCATCCGGCGCCGACGGTATAATTGTGGAAGCGCATCACGACCCCAAAAACGCGTTCTCCGATGCGGCCCAGACAATAGATGAAAAAACTTTCGCGGATATAATGAAAAAACTTAAACCCATAGCCAAGGCCGTGGGCAAAACAATTTAGTCCTGTTTAAGAATTAATTTTCAGATTTTAAAAACATCCTGTAGCAGTTTTACGTGGCTCGCGAATGTTATATGCGGGATATCATCATACGGCACAAATTTCGCTTCGCTGACTTCTTTATTGAGTTTTAATTCTTCGCCTAACCCGAGTTCGCCAAACTGACAAAAAGTTCTTTGCTACACAAGCAATTTCATAAAAGTGTGGTCACTACCGATTGCTTGATTTTACTATTATACT
>PHAM01000022.1 GCA_002841685.1 Elusimicrobia bacterium HGW-Elusimicrobia-2
GCCTTTTCAGTCTCCCCCCGACGAGCGCCTGTTTGCGCGACCCCCAAAATCCGCTTGTTTTCGCTGTTTTTTTCGCTATTTTGGCGAACTTGGGCTAAGGGTTTCACCTCATAGCCCATGACAAGAAGAGATCCGTGTATCCTGCTGCTGAAACTGTATACGCCCACCAGCCGGACGATCTCGCCTTTTATTCCCGTTTCCTCCATCAGTTCTCTAATACACGCCTCTTCGGGATGTTCACCGCTCTCAACAAATCCTCCCGGCAAAGACCATTGGCCGGCCGCCGGCTCAAAAGCCCTGCGGCTGACAAGCACTTCGCCGCGCGTATTGACCACCGCCGCCACAGCCACTGGCACGGGATTCTGATAATTGATCCACCGGCATGAGGGACAGGCCAGGCGAGCGGCGCCGTCTATATCCTTAGCCACGAGTTCCGTTCTGCATATCGGACAAAATTTAAAAATCGGTTTTTTGTCAATCATAATTTCTCTCCCCGAATATTCTGGTACCTATCCTCACCATATTGGCCCCCTCCCCGATCGCGAGCTTATAGGAAGAAGTCATGCCCATGGACAGATATTTCATTTCAACACCTTCAATCTGCCTGAGTTTAATCTTATCAAATACCCTGCGGGTTTGGCTAAAATACATCCGCAAATCGTCATCTTCCGCTACCAAAGGACCCATGGTCATCAGCCCTTTAACGGCAATATTTTTTAAACCCGCGATCTTCCCAACAAAATTCTCCGCATCTGCCGGCCGCACCCCTGCCTTCGCGCTCTCTTCGGCGCTGTTTATTTCCACAAGAACCGGCATCACCTTGTTTATAGCGGCGCACCTTTTATTTATTTCTTCCGCCAGGCGAAGGGAATCCAGAGTTTCTATCATATCAACTTTATCAACGATCTGTCTGACTTTATTCGTCTGAAGATGTCCTATAAAATGCCACAAGACCGGAACCTTTACAGAATCATAAACCCTGATAAGATCCTGCTCATAATTTTCACCGATGATTTCAACGCCCGCCTCGAGAGCTTCCAATATTTCAGTCGCGGAACGGGTCTTAGCGGCTGCGACAAGCCTAACCCCTTCGGGCAACTCAGCCAGCAAAGCTTTAACATTATCTTTTATCATGCCTATCACAAAATAAGATTTAATATGCCGCCAACAAAAAGGGTGGCGGCGATCATTATCAGCGCGGATTTCATCATATCTTTTATTCCGAGCTCCTTTATCAGAACCGTGAATGTGGCAACGCAGGGAAAATACATGGTCAGAACAACCGACGCTATGACAAGCTGCTTGACTGAAAGACCCAGGGGAGCGAGCATCCCGACGGCGACGTCCTTCCTTAAAAAACCCACCACCAGGGCGGCCACGGTTTCCTCCGGAAGGCCCATGACACCTGTGATAACAGGCGCGGCCAATTTTCCCAAAAACTTTATGACGCCGAGAGCGTAGAGTAAATTCACCGCCAGCACACCAAGCATGACAAATGGCACCGCTTCCTTTATAAACCATTTGACCCTCATCCAGACTTTTTCAAAAAGGACTTTCATATAAGGCATTCTGTACGGCGGTATTTCCACAAAAATTTCGGGAGACTCGCCTTTCACCAAAGCGTTCTGCAGCAGGCCGAGTATAACCCAGACAATAAAAAGCGTGCCGAGGACCTGAGCCAGGGCCATCGCCCCGTAATTCCCCACAAGGCCCATGATCATCGCTATCTGCGCCATACAGGGGACAGCTATCGCCATGAGCGTGGCCGCTATAAATCTCTCCCTCCTGGTCTCCAGCACTCTTGTGGCCATAGCCGCCGGCACATTGCATCCGAGGCCCAGCATCATCGGAATAATGGCAAGGCCGTGCAGCCCCACCCTGTGCATCAGATTATCCGATAGGACGCCTATCCTGGGGAGATAACCCGAGTCCTCAAGAAAACCGAGCACCAGATAAAATGAAAAAACATATGGTAACACCATCGCTATGGGAACAAACAAACCCGTGGTCAAAAGGCCCATTGACTGGACGAAATCAATATTACCGTCTATGAGTTTTCCGATGAGTATTTCATGGGCAATACCGCCGGGACTCAAAAAAGCCAAAGCCCTGACAATAAACGGCCCCCACAGTTTTTCAAAAACGGGTTCAAAAATATGGGCTATCAGCCCTTCTCCTATAAACCTTATCACCATAAATGACAGCGCCGCTATGATTAAAGCTATCGGAATTCCTGTCAGCGGCCTTATGCTCGCGTCCGCCAGGGTTTCCAGAAAAGTGTGATGCCTGTGAAAAAACTTCTGCGCCTTGCCGGCAATACGGCCGGATTCGGCCCAGACATCTTTCACATCATATTCAAAACCGCTCACCCGCGCCTGCACCATCCTGCCGACCAGTTCTCTTATCCCTTCTCCGCTGACAGCGCAAACCGCTACGACAGGAATGCCCAATATCTCCTCAAGCTTCGGCACATCGATCTCAATACCTCTGTGCTTCGTCTCGTCCCACATGTTAAGAACGACGAGCATGGGCGCGCGGCGGCTTATCAACTGCAGGGTGAGTTTAAGATTCCTCTCAAGGCGCGTGGCGTCCACAATGTTCAAAACGATATCGCCCTCTTTCAGCATATCCAGCGCCACTTCCTCGGCCTTGGTTCCGGCGGCAAGACTGTAAACGCCGGGCACATCTATAAGTTCGACTTTCTCGCCGGCCAGGCGCATACAGCCTCTGGTGTATCCCACAGTTGTGCCGGAATAATTTGAAGTGATGACGTCAACGCCGGTGAGGCGCGAAAAAACGGCGCTTTTGCCGACATTGGGATTGCCCATAAGAAGTATTTTTTTCATCTAATCCACTTCCACTATTATTTTCTTGGCCATACCATAGCCGACGGCTATTTCAGTGTCTTTGACCTTGATAAGAACGGGCCCGCGCATAAAATGCCCTGTGATCTTTTTAATGGACGCTCCGGGCACTATGCCCATATTCCCTATTTTCTCGCTGAAAAACTCACCGCCATCAAGATCTGAGACAAGCCCGGCGGCGCCGTCTTCCATGCACACAAGATCAACCTTCATTTTGTTCTCCACTGTAAAAAGGGGACATCCTGAATATTTCCCCTGGCGGGATATTAAAGACCGTGATTTTCAATATAGTCTTTAATGCCGTCTTTCAGGCTGTAGCGGGTTTTAAAACCGAGATATTTTTCGGCCTCAGTCGTGTCCGCCTGGGTGTGATTCTGGTATGTGCCCTCGTAAGGGTTGTCTATATATTCCGCCTCAAGCGATGTGCCGAGGACCGAGTTGATATCGGCGACGAGCTCATTGAAATCCACCGCCCTGCCCGTGCCCACATTATAAACGCCGCTCCGGCCGGCCTTGACGGCAAGGATAGTGGCCTCTACGACATCGTTCACATAGATGTGGTCTCTTTTCTGTTCTCCCATTTTGAAAATTCTGGGACGGGCGGCGCTTTTCATCTGCCGGACAAGATGATATATCATGCTCGCCGGACGGCCCTTGTGCGCCTCGCCGGGCCCGAAAACATTGAAATATCTCAGTCCCACGATGTGCATGCTCCCGCATAACTCCCCGGCCATATCATCCATCGCCAGTTTGCTTTCCGCGTAGGCGCTTAAAATCTCTTTCTTCTGGCTTTCTTTCTGGGGGGCGGGGCCGTTGCCGTACATGCTGGCGGATGAGGCGTATATCAATTTCGCCCCGGAGTCACGCGCCAGTTTTATTATATTCCTGAAACCCTCTATGTTCGACCGGACCATCTCCCTGTCATCGCCGTATCGCGGATCCGTGATAGCGGCCTCGTGAAAAATGATATCATAATCCCCTGAGAGCGCCGGCCCTTTTGATATATCCCTGTTTTCGAATTTTCCCTTAAATCCCCGCAGGTTCTCCGTAACGCCGGCGAAAAAATTATCAACGGCGGTGATATCAGAATCCGGGAATCTCCTCTGCAATTCAAGAGTGAGATTAGAACCGATAAAACCCGCCGCGCCTGTCACAAGTATCTTCATGTCATGAATATACCAAAATGCCGCCGCCTCGTGCAATCATGCTTTGATAAAACTCTGAAGCTTTTTTCAAATAAATTTTATATTTATTTCTATCAACCACTGTATGTTTTATTTTTTTCGCAGTCATACATCCTCCAGTGGTTTCCCCGCAATGACAAAATTATTCTTAATTATTTCTCTGATCACCGGAACTTTCTTTGCTTTCTTGGACCTGAATTCATTAACAGTTTGAATATACGGAGAAAGGGCATTGCCGAATTCCTTGATTATCTCAGCGCCGGCAAGCCCCGCTTTCTTCTCGACTATGTCTTTATCTCCTGATTTTTTCACAAGCAGAAAAATATCTATGTCGCTTTTTGCTCTATCTTGCTTCTTTGCCACACTGCCAAAAACAACAGCGGAAATCAGTTTATGCGGCACCAAATCGTCAAAATGCTTCAATAATATTTCCTTCAAGCGCAGATAGCACCTGTCTTCTTGTTCGAATAACGGACCAAGAGATTTTTTTACGAGATAATTTTCATCATTTAATTTGTAAAGATGCCCTACCCCAACACTGCGGAATAAAAGCAGCCCTTCGTTATAAAGTTGCCTGAGCGCCTTATGGCATGTAGCCGGACTCACCTCAATTTCTTTAGAAATTTGACGACCCGTCCATTCCGCCCCAGTCTTTATGAAAAAACGGAGGATTTGCACTTTTGCCGTCTGATTCAAAATTTTATCCAGTGGTTTAAAAAATTTCATAATTACGCCTTTTTCTTAACCCAAACATATGTTTAGTTTTCTAAACATATGTTTACAAATATAAACACTTCTGTCAAGGCATTGATCGCTTTTGCCGCCTTGCTCAACGTTTACTTTTTCTTAAATCAATCCTGATTCCAATATCTTTCTGGACACCCTTTTCGTCGTCATCTGAAAAATCGCCGCAGTCATCTTTTAAATTTGCCCCGACGCTGTATAAAAGCAAATGATCTTGGCTTTTTTTGTATATCAGTTTCTGACCGGAAAACTTGTCCTCTATGTCAACCGCTTTCACATAACCGCCCCGCACCAATTCGGCAAAACTATTTGGATACCGCCCGGTTCGTTTTTCGAATATCTTGAGCTTATTAACCAATAGCGCCAGCTGAGTGTAGGTATCGGTTTTATATTCTTTTGCGCATAAGCTTGCGTACTTTGGCACAGCAATTTTGGCAAGAACAAAAGGCCAGATAGGATAATCTCCTATTCTGTCCTCATTTACGAAAGAATCATCATGTATTTTTTTATACGGCTGCCCTGACTCCAAATCTTCAACCATCCCTGCAAAATAGTTTATAATTTCAATGTGCGTTACTTCAAAATATCCCGTATATTTGATTAAAATCCCGCCCCGCTCGCGAAGATACGAAAATATATCTGTCATATGCGCACTCTCAAACCGGAACGCCCCGGATACCATATTGCTTTCGCGTATTTCTGATAATTCTTTTTCCAATACTTCCGGAATTATTGCCTCGGGGTTCAGCGAGATTATCCTCAATACCGTTTCGGATATTCCTTGCTGTATAGCTACAGCAATCATCGCACCTATCAACCCCGGCTGCTGCCCTATGAGCTTCAAGAATTTAATGTCTTTCCTGATAAAATTCCATGCGCCATCAATCCTGTTTTTCTTTGCCTGGCTCAAAGCGTTCACACACAAAAGCTGGTTTATCATTATATTATTCGCAAATTTTGGTATAGAACACATCACCGGGTCTTTTGAGCCTTCCAAATAATTTACAGGTTCCCAAAATTCATATTTATCAAGAATTTTTACTATTTTGTTTAATTCCGGGGATGATAAATCGAGAACCTTATCAATATCCTTTCCTTTTTTCCGCGTCCATGTTTGCCTGAACAGTTTGGAATTTATGATTTCAGTATTTTCTATCTCATCCCAAACTTTCCCAAAATCTTCCGCGGCATTATCCAGCAACGGATACGCGTTTTTATCCTCGGGAATTCCACGATGAAAATCCTTTATTGAAGTCGGTATACCTTTTGTCCCCAGAACCTTCAACCGCGCCTTTACTTTGGCCGAATAATAACTGCTAATGGCTAACGGAACTATGACACATATTAGTATCAGCCCTGCAAACCAGCATAAAGTCCGACGAATAAATAACCGGTTGTCTTTCTGGATTTCCTTGTATTCATATTGTTTAAAATTCACGCCCAACCTTTTCTTAGTTGAAACCTCTTCCCTGTCAACACCAAACATATATTCGCAGGCTTTATTCAAACGCGAAAACTTGATAAACAAAATGCAAAAACAAATCAGCAGTATCGCCAAAACATACAACCCCGTCCAATTCGGCAGAAAATTCCTTAACGCTGAAAAAAGCGGTATCGTTAAAACCAGCAGAGAATAAAGTATTAAGCAGAACGAAACCACATAAAAAAAGCTTCTGACAACTCCCAGCAGAATTTTTTTTGAAAATGTAAATTTCATTTGTTTACCTCCTTCAAACTTCGGCGCTTTTGCCGGTTTCATTTTCCGTGAGGCGCTGGGCTATTCTTATGAAAAGCCGCCCGAAGTCCAGCGGTTTGATAAAAATGTCATCAGGGCTGAGCGCTTTGCCTATACGCATCCTCTGTATCACAGCGGGGTCTTCTCCTGAAACGATTATAATAGGAATATGGCTGATCTCTTTAAAGCTCTTAAGCACGGTGTAGGCCAGAGCCCCGCTTCCGGCGGGAAGATTAATGTCCAGCAAGATCAGATCGGGGATCTTCTCTTTCGCCAGAGAGACAGCCTCATAACCGCCGAAAGCCGAAATCGTGCCGTATCCGGCGGCCTCAAGGTTCTGTTTTATTATCTCGTTCATGGAAGTGTCGTCGTCAACGATGAGTACCCTCCTGCCCGCGCGGCTTTTTTTCTCCGCGAGATATGAGTTTACGCGTTCCAGGAATAACGGAATGTCCAGCGGTTTGACAAATATGTCCTCGGCCGGAATATCCTTAACGCTCTGCATCCTCCGCACTCTGGCCGGGGATTCTCCCGATATGATAATTACCGGCAGGCTCTTCGTCGCCGTCATTGCCTGAAGAGCCGCATAAACCATCTCGCCGCTGCCGTCGGGGAGATTGATATCGAGGACCACGAGATCAAATCTAAAAGACCCCGCTTTGTCTATCGCCTCTTCCGCGCCAAAGGCTGACATTGTGCCGTATCCGGCCGCCTCCAGACAGTCCCTGACAATATCATTGGAATCCTTATCGTCGTCCACTATAAGTATTTTCTGTTTGATCATCGCCGATTTTAGCAATTAACTCACGCTTTGCAAAAATCCGCAGATTAACCCATACTGTCCGCACATCATAACCCGCAAAACTTTACCACCATTCTTACAAAAGGGCGGGCACAACGGGATTTTCTCTTTCACCGGTTTTTTTGTTAATATTATCCATGCATTGGATAATAATTTCAGGCTTGTGCGCGGTATTTTTCGGGGTGCAGGGCGTTTATGTCCGCTATCTGCATTTAAAAAAAATCGGCGCGACAGAGGCGATACTCTTCTCTTATTTCGCCTTTGCCCTGCCGTTCCTGATGGTGCCGGCGATAAAAGAAGGCTTCGGCGCGATACAGCCGGGTTTCTGGCGCTGGGCTATACTGACATCAACGGGGGCACTCGCCGGTTTTTATTGCAGCATCAAGGCCCTGAAATATGCGGAGGCCTCTCTCGTGATGCCTGTCCTGGCGCTGTCTCCGCTGCTTGTGATTCCCGTGAGCGCGCTGATGCTGAAAGAGTTTCCTTCGGCGCCGGCATTGATTTCCATGCTCATCATCGTCATCGGATGTTACGTGCTTGCCTCCGGCGGCAATCTTGCCGCACCTTTCAAGATGATAGCCGAAGAAAAAGGCGTACGGTGGGCATTGCTGACCATAGTTATCTGGTCATTCGTTGCAAGCGCCGACAAGAACGCGCTTGGTCGGTCTTCCGTCGCCGTCTATCCCTTTATTGAAGCGGCGTTCATAACGCTGCTACTGCTTCCGCTGCTGTTTAAAATTAAAATAAAATTAAAGGAACTGAAATATCTTTTCGTGTGCGGCGCGTTGAACGCGGGGCTTTTCATGACACACATGGCAGCGCTTGCAGTGACGCCGAGAGTGTCGTACCTGATAGCGATAAAACGGTCCGGCATACTCATTTCGGTGGTTGGCGGCCTCCTGCTTTTCAGAGAAAAAGAACGCATCCGGCGGCTTTCGGCGGCGGTCATCATAATCGCCGGCAACGTGATGCTCTACATTTTTTCTTAAAACAATGGCACGAGCGAAAAAATCAAAAAAATCTTCCCTGCCGCTAGTTATCTCCATAATGCTGTTCGTCATCCTCGCCATATCCAGCGCGCTGAAAAAATCCCCTGTTTATGATGAAACCCTGCATCTCTCCGACGGTCTTGCCTACCACAAATTCCACAATTTCAGATTCGGGATAGAACACCCGCCTCTTTTGAGATACATCGCGGGCTTTTCGGGCTATTTCGCCAAAGCGATCCTCCCCTCACCGGAAAACCTGATAAGAACAGCCGATGAAATCCGCGTCAATAAATGGTCACCCGGAAAAGATTTCGCTTTCGCGGAAAAAGCCCTGTTTCTAAACGGCAGCGATACCGAACGCCTGCTGTTTACCGGACGCCTCCTTCTGCTGCTTCTGGGAATACCTCTGATTATCATCCTGCACCGATGGGCCAATGAAATCTACGGCGAAAGAGCCGCGAATATCAGCGCCTTCATGCTGGCGCTATCCCCGAACCTGCTGGCCCACGCGAGACTTGTGACAACGGATTTCGGCAGCGCCGCTTTTACTGTCATGGCAGCGTATTTTCTCTGGCGATATACAAAAAAACAGGATCTGAAAAATTTTCTGATATCCTCAATATTGTGGTCGCTGGCCCTGTCATCCAAACACAGCGCCGTATTTTATTTTATCATCTTCCAGATAACCGCCTTTTTCTTTATCGCGGACAAAAAGAAATTCGCCTGGCATTTTCTCGCTCAGATCCCGCTGATCATTTTAATTATCAACCTCTCCTATCTCTTCACGGAACCCGTGTGCGGCGCTTTCTTTGATTCAGATGAATTGAAATCACTGCCCTCTTTTGTCCGCGGGCCCTTGAATATCGCCGCGAGGATTTCTTTTCTTCCCGAAACCTATCTCAAGGGCATAGCTTACAGTTTCTTTCATTCGCGGCGCGGCCACAGCGCCTATTTGCTCGGAATGTATTCCGTAAAAGGCTGGGCGTATTATTTCCCTCTGGCCATACTGCTCAAGAGCACTATCACTGGCATCTTTCTTACCGCGCTGTCTGTCATAACCACAAAAAGCTCAAAAATAAAAAAAGACGAAATGTTTTTTGTTCTGCCTTCCGCGGCTTTCCTGATTTTTATGATGAGCGGCAATCTGAATATAGGCATACGCCACGTTATTCTTTTATTGCCGTTTGCTTTTCTTTTTTTCTCGCGCTCGGCAAAACTTCTGAAAGGCCGCGCGCTGGCGGCTATAGCGGCGGTGGCGCTTTTTGAAAACCTGCTGATCTTCCCGGATTACCTGTCCCATTTCAATTTCATTCTCGGCGGGCCGAAGAACGGGATAAAATACCTCGGCGATTCAAATCTGGACTGGGGGCAGGGACTGAAACAGCTTGCGGAATGGTGGAAAAAAGAAGGAGAGCCGCCTCTCATCCTTTCATATTTCGGATCCGGCTCACCCGAATATTACGGTATCAGATATCAGGGATGCCTTATGAGCGCGCCCGTGGCACGCGACGGCGAACTCATCAATCCCGGAAATACTGAAAAAGAATATTTCGCGGTGAGCGCCACGAATCTGCAGGGCATATATTTCGGCAATTACGGAAGGCCATTCGCATATTTTCTTTCAAAAAAACCCGAAAAAATATGCGGCGGCTCAATATATATTTACGATATCAGCCGGGATTATAACGCGCGGCTGCTCCTGGGGTCTATCTACCATGCACGGGGAGAGAAAACGCGCGCGGAATCAGAATTTAGAAAAGCTATGAAGATCAGTCCCGAAGCCGAAAAAATTATTCAGGATTATTTTTCAAAAAAGAGATAAATGCTCCCACTATTTCCGGATCCCACTGTTTGCCCGCGCAGTCGTTAAGTATCCTTATCACATCATCTCTGTTTATTTTCTTTCTGTATGCCCTGTCCGAAGTCATCGCGTCCCATGAATCGCAAACCGCCATGATGCGGGCGCCGAGAGGTATGGCGGAACCGGAAAGCCCGCCCGGATAACCTTTGCCGTCATAACGCTCGTGATGATATCTTATTACCGGTATCACATCCTTCAGCTTTGTCAGTGATAAGCATATCTCGGCGCTGAGAACGGGATGGGTTTTAATTATCTGATATTCCTCAGCCGTCAGGCTGCCGTTCTTTGTCAGTATGAAATCCGGCACGCCTATCTTGCCTATATCGTGCAGAAGCCCTGCGCGCTTTATTCCTATACAATCATTCTCGCTCCAGCCGAGCCCCCGGGCGAGATTATAACAGTAATTGCTCACCCTGTTTGAATGCCCGCGGGTGTAGAGGTCCTTCGCCTCAATCGCCGCGGCAAGGGTGTAGAGAACATTATTGGTGTCTTCCAGATCGGAAAGGGCATTTTTCAGTCTGATATGATTTTTTACCCTGGCCATGAGTTCGAAATGATTATAGGGCTTTGAGATAAAATCGTTGCATCCGAGATTATAGCCTTTGATCCGCGATTGGGTGTCATTGAGAGCCGTGAGCATGATCACGGGCGTCAGCGACGTGGTTGAATCAGTTTTAAATTTTTCCAGAAGCTCAAAACCGCTTTTATCCGGCAGCATTATATCCAGCAGTATGACGCCGTAGTCATTCATCGGAGCCTTCAGCTCGGCGGTGGCGCCATCCGGCGCTATATCGCAGATATAGCCTTCGGCAGACAATATGTCTTTCAGCACCTCGGCACCGTCGGGGTTGTCTTCCACTATCAGTATTTTTTCCATATTCCGGCCAATAAGCCCTATTCAGAGCACTCTTGATTTTAGCAAATTTTAATGTACAATTGAAGTTCATGGAAAAAAAAATTATAAGCGGCCTTAGGAAAAAGCTCAAAAGCGCGAGTGCGGCGGGTTTTGTGCTCGGCTTGAGCGGCGGGATAGATTCCACCGTCGCGGCCATGCTGGCCCATAAGGCCTCGCGCGGGAAGACCACGGCTCTTATTCTGCCATGCGAATCCCTCAAAGAAGATATTGAGGACGCGAAAAAATTCGCGCGCAAATTCAGAATCCCGTTCCGCATAATGGATCTGACAAAATTGTACCGTTCGGCCCTGAAAACCTGCGCCGTTAAAAGCACAAAATCCGGGCGGGGCAATCTGAAAGCCCGTCTGAGGATGACGGTAATTTATTATTTTGCCAACAGTAAAAATTACCTTGTCGCCGGCACCTCAAACAGAACAGAGCTGAAATTCGGATACTTCACAAAACACGGCGACGGCGCGGCGGATGTGCTGCCGCTGGGCGATCTCCTGAAAAAACAGGTGAGAGAGCTCGCAGTCAAACTGAACATTCCGAAATCAATCATTGACAAAGCCCCGAGCGCGGGCCTGTGGCCCGGCCAGAGCGACGAACAGGAAATAGGTTTAAGTTACGAAATTATGGATCGGATAACCCGTACAGATAAGATACCGTCAGGGCTGACGGCCCCGCAAAAAAAACGGGCTGAAGAAATGATAGGCCGTGCGGCCCACAAATTGAAATTACCCGACATCTGTAAAACCCGCTAAATCCGGCCCGGCTAAAATTTCCCCGCAGCAGGCTTCACAATCTCCCTTCATCGGGATATAAAAAAAACCGCGCCTGTCCCGACACGTGATCGGGAAAGGCGCGGCCAAAAGAAAACTATCTTTTTTTCTTTTTCTTCGCGACTTTCTTCTTCGCGACTTTTTTCTTCGCGACTTTCTTCTTCGCCGCTTTTTTCTTTTTCACAACTTTTTTCTTCACGACTTTTTTCTTCGCCGCTTTTTTTCTTTTCTTGCCGCCGCGGGACATTGTGGCTTTCGCTACGTCACCGTTCTTGTCAAGAAAATAAAGAAAACCTTTCTCTTTTTTCACTCCGGCGTCGGTCAATTTTTTGGCTTTTCCGCCTTTTTTGCCCGCGCGAGCCATCGGAGCGGCCCAGACGTTTCCGTCTTTGCCGATGTAATAAAGATGGTTTTTCTCTCTTTTCAAACCAAGCTTAACAATTTTCTGAGCCATACTAGATAGCCTCCTTACTTCTTTTTCTTTTTCGCTACTTTTTTCTTCGCGACTTTCTTTTTCACGACTTTTTTAGCGACTTTTTTCTTCGCCACTTTCTTCTTCACGACTTTTTTCTTCGCTGCTTTTTTCTTCGCCATTTTTCTCACCCCCTTTTACGATATTTTTTTTAGGCTGAAAAAGGGGTCCGTTCAAAGAAGATGTAATAATGTGTTCTTTCAGCCATGAATCGATTACCTGTTTAGAAAATTTATACTGCCTGCCTATTTTGGAGGCAGGTATTTTTTTGTCCCTGATCAGCTTGTATATCTTTGATCCGCTGACGCCTATATACTCTGCCAACTCGGAAACATTCATTATTTCTTTTTGCATAATCAACATCCAACGGAATTTTACATCTATTGCCTTTTGTTGTCAAGTGGTAATTTCTACCGCTCCCTTTTAGTAGGTACTGCTTTCGGCTGGAAACCGCTTTCAGGCGCGTTTCCTTGCTGGAATTTTTTAATCAAGTCCGATTGAGACAAAGCATAAAAAACGCTCTGACCGTTCTTGTTGACATTAAATCCGGAGGAGGTTTCTTCTATGCCGCTGATACCGGCCATGATAGCGGTGATTCTCAACCTGGCGGATTCCATGAGTTTTTTCACCTCTTCGGGATAACCCCCGAAGCGGTCAACAATTTCCGCCTCATACCTGTCAAGCTGTTCAAGGATGCTGATCCTTGACAATCTCATGAGCAGCCGGAAACGCTCTTCCTGCGAAACGACATAATCCTCCGGTATATACCTCCCCCCGGAAGAAAAAACGATGCGGCATTCTTTTACATCCTCTTCTCCCTTCAGGCGTTTGACGGCTTTCTCAAGCAGTTTGAAATATAGCTCCGAGCCCACATCCTTAATATAGCCGTGCTGCTGGGGGCCGAAAATATTCCCCGCCCCCCGAAGCTCCATATCGCTCATGGCAATTTTCAGGCCAGAAGAGAGGGCGTCATAATCCCTCAAAAATTCCAGGCGTTTCATGGAGTTCTTTTTTACTTCGGCGTCATAGAAAAAATAACAGTATGCCCTTTTAGCGCCTCTGCCGACACGGCCCCGGAGTTGATACATCTGAGAAAGGCCAAGAAGCTGCGATTTTCTTATTATGAGCGTGTTGACGTTGCTTATATCGAGTCCCGACTGGATTATCACGGTGGAAATGAGAACATCGTATTCTCCGTTAGCAAAAGCCATCATCACCTCCGAAAGTTTTTGGGCAGACATCCCCGCATGCGCGGTCACCACCCTGAGGCCGGGGAACATCTTCATAAAATCCTCACACAATTTATTTATCCCGGATATCCGGTTATACACATAAAAAATCTGTCCGCCCCGGGATATTTCACGGCGAACCGCTTCTCTGAGCAGATCATCATTATAGGAACCGGTAAAAGTTTCAACCCTCATCCGGCCGGGAGGCGGGCTTTCTATTATTGAAAACGACAGTATCCCCGAAAACGACATTGACAGAGTTCTGGGGATGGGCGTTGCCGACATCATGAGGATATCGGCAGAGGGATATCTGTTCTTCAGCAGTTCTTTCTGCCTGACGCCGAAACGGTGCTCCTCGTCTATGACGGCAAGTCCGAGTTTCGCGAAAACGATATCTTTTGAAAAGGCAGAGTGCGTGGCGATCAGTATGTCGGTGCGGCCGGATGCGAGGCGCTCAACAACCTCCCCCCGGCGGGAAGAGCCGAACCTTGAAAGCATGTCTATTTCCACCGGAAAACCTTTAAAGCGCTCGCGGAAAACATAATACTGCTGCTGCGCGAGGATGGTCGTGGGCACCACGCACACGGCCTGGTATCCACCCCAGCAGCATCTGAAGGCGGCCCTCATGGCGATCTCCGTTTTCCCGTAGCCCACATCGCCGCAAAGAAGATGCTCCATGGGAAAGGGCTTTTCCATTTCTGATAAAATCCGCCGGGAAGCAAGCCGCTGGTCGGGTGTTTCCTCATACGGAAAACTCCGGATAAAATCTTTTTCGGCTGGAGACGGCTTGAAAGAAACGCCACGGATCTTTTTTCTGCGAGCTCCGGTTTCCATGATCTCCCTTGCCATGCTGAACACATTCTTGTACACCCTGGATTTTTTATTTTTGAATTCGTCGGCTCCGAGCCTGGATATCACCGGCCTCACGCCGCGGGGAGCTTTCCAGCGGTGGAGTCTGGCGAACTCCTCCACCGGTATATGCGCTGTACCGTCCGCGTAAGCTATTGACACATAATCCACGGGCTTGCCCTTTATTTCAAACTCGGCCAGCTTGATGAATTTCCCTATACCGTAATCCTCGTGCACGACGATATCACCCCTCTTATACACCGCTTCAGGAGTAAATTTTTCCGCCGCAGTGGATCGCGGCGCCGACGAAAGACGGCCCCCAAAACCCAATATCTCCGCGCTTTTAAGGCACAGGAGCTTATCCGGCCTTGAAAGGAATCCTCCCGATATATCACCGTGAATGTATTCAGCGGGAATGCCATGACTGAAAGTTATCTCTTCTTCAAGGTATTCCCGCGCGTCGTTTCCGGCGCAAAATATTTTTATCCTGAATCCTTCAGAAGCGAAACTTTTCAGGTCTTTTAACAGGAAATCCATTCTGGCGCTGTAAACAGGCGCCCGTCTTATGCCTGTGTCGGCGCCGGCCGGCGAAAAAACATAGTCCGCCGCGGCGACGGCCTCAACCGAAACCCCGTCGGCGCGGGCGAGAGCGCAGGGCTCTCCGAAAAAAGAAAAAAGCTTTTCTCCGCCATGCGGACTCCCTGAAATTTCCGCCGTATCTATGCCCCTGCCGCTGAGCTGAGTTGATGGATCAAATAAATTAATGCTGTCGGCTCCGCTGATACTGAAACGTATCCTGAAAGGATCCGGAGAGGCAAAATCCCATAAATCCATCACACTGCCTCTTAAAGAAAATCTACCCCTGTCAAAAACAAAATCGCTTTTCCCAAAACCCATTCCGCAAAGTTTCTTCGCGGCGTCCTGCGGTGACAGTTCCGCGCCCTTTACGATCCTGAAATTTTCAGCGAATTCATTCCGCGAAGGCACACCGCTCGCCACGGAGACGGCATCGCTTACAATGATATTTTTAGTCCTGTGGAGAAGATTTGAAAGTGCCCCTGCTCTCAGCGAATCATTCTCTGTAAAAAGGGAGGCGGCAGTCTCCCCCAATGCGCGAAGATCATTATACACCGCCTCCGCTTCCGGGGAATCTTCAAACACGGCGAGGACAATGTTATGTTCTTTCAGCAGGCCGGTCAGAAAATAAGCGCGGCCAGAAGAGAGGGAATCTCTTATTTTTTTAACCACCGCCATTGAAATAAAAAAAGCGGCTTCAGTATTCCCGGGCCCCGGAGGCCTTGAGCGCGGATATCATTTTATCGTTTCTTTTGTATTTGGCGATTTCCAGAGCGTTGAGCGCTTCGGCATTGCGGGCGTTTATATCCGCCCCGTTTTTGATGAGCAAAAGCGTGGTCTCCGTACTGTTTTCCGCGACAGCGGCCATAAGCGGCGTCCAGCCCTTCGCATCCGCAGCGTTGACATCCGCGAGCATCCCTATGAGGAATTCCGCAATGGCATGACAATTCCCCATAGCCGCGTAAAAAAAAGCCGTTGTGCCGTCGGAAGAAGCGGCGTCGACATCCGCCATATTCTCGGCCAGGAGCGAGGCCATTTTCAGATCATTGTTTTTCGCGGCGATCATCAGAGGTGTCAGATCACCCTGCCTTTCATTCGCCAGGGCTCCGGAGTCAAGAAAAAAAGAGGCCGCATCCAAAGAGCCCGCCCTCACGGCTTCGCCGAAGGGGCTGAAAGCGTGCCTGTCTTTGACCGACATGTCCGCGTCCGCGCCCAAAAGCAGTTTGATCATATCTATGTTATTATTCGCGGCGGCCAGATGCAGGAGCCCGGAGTCGTATTCCGCTTTGACAGAAGCTCCGGATCTTATCAGGATATCCGCTGTTTTGATCATGTTGTTTTTGACAGCATGGAAGAGAGCGTCTCGGCCCAAGTCATCTTTTTTATTTATATCCGCTCCGCTTTTAATGAGCTCGGCGCAGGCCTCAGTCACACCCCTCGCCGAAGCATGCATCAGCGCCGTGACACCACCGTCAAAAACAGCCTCCGCGCCGGGAAAAAAGAGTTTGACCATACGGGGCGAATTATTTTCCACGGCAAAAAAAATGGCCGTTTTCCCCGTGAGATATTCCTTCGCGTCCGTGTGGGCACCTTTTTGTACGAGCAGTTCCGCGGGGGAAACAGCGCCTCCGGCGGCAGCATACATAAGCGCCGTAAAACCGTCCTTGTCCCGCGCTTCAATATGAGCGCCCGCGTCAATAAGAAGCAGCGCAATATCCGGAAGATTGCGGTAAGAGGCCTCCATGAGGGGCGAGATGCCTCCGGGATAAACAGCGTTGACATCCCCACCCGATGCTATGACCGCGGAAAGTTCTTCTCCGCCGCCGGGCCGGAGCGCTGAAAGAGGGACCCTCAAAGACGCGCAGGAAGAAAGAAGCGCAACCGCGGCCAGGAAAAAAACTTTTTTCATAAACCCAGCACCTCCCCCATGCCGTAAATACCCGGCTTTCTGCCTTCTAGCCACAGCGCCGCCGCGACGGCGCCTTCGGCAAAACAGCTTCTTGAATAAGCCCTGTGGGATATCTCAAAACATTCACCCGGCCCCGCGAACATCACGCTGTGCTCGCCCACAATATCTCCGGCCCTCACTGAATGTATGCCTATTTCATCCTTTTTACGCGCGCCGGTCATGCCATGCCTTCCATAAACATCATTGAGCTGCCGTACGCTTTTTATCTCTTCAACGAGCTTCAGAGCTGTCCCCGAAGGCGAGTCTTTTTTTTTGTTGTGATGGGCCTCTACCACTTCAATGTCATACTCCTTCAATTTTTCAGCCGCCCGGCGGACAAGAGAAAAGAAAAGATTGACGCCCTTGCTCATGTTCGGGGCAAAAACCACGGGGAATTTTTCAGCGTACTTTCTGATCTCACCCGCCTGAGAAGATGTAAAACCCGTTGTGCCTATGACGGCCGATCCCTCAAAAACTGAAAGATGTTCAAGAGTCGCCCCCGGCGCGGTAAAGTCAATAAGACAATCGCAGGCGGAACCGGCAAGCTTTATATCCGCGCTCACCCTGTGTCCGTGAATTACTCCTCCGATATCGGGGGAATCCGCTCTTTCCAGAAGAGCCCCTATTTCTATGCCCGGAGCCGACAAAACACTTTCCGCTATGGCCTTTCCCATTTTTCCGGACGAACCGACTATACAGACTTTTATCATTTCTCCTCCACCGACGAAAGCGCTCTCCAAACGGAATCATCCGAGAGGACTTTCGCTATATCCGTGCCGTAAAATTCCTGTATCGGCTTTAAAATTTCGGGACTCAGCAGCCACACGCTTTTAAGCGCCGAGCGCAGGGTCAAACCGCCGGCCGGCGTCATCATTCCCAGCGGTGCCCTGAACTTACCGGAGGGCATACCCAGAGCGCGCATAAGGGTTTTAATCGGTACGGGGTTGCGGAATTTATCCGTCACTTTATACTGGTTCCCCTTTATTTCCACCATGCGCGTGCTTTTAACCGTGATAATATCAAAAAGAGGCTTCAGTTTTTTGTTGATTTCTTCCGCCGCGCCGTATTTACCGGAAGCGGCCGCTTCACACATCCTGCTTATGGCCGCGGGTACTATGTTGCTCAGCACGGATATGACGCCCTTCGCTTTTATTTTCGGCGAGACCATCATCTCAAAGGTAATTCCGTCATCGCCTGAAAGAATGGCGAAGTTCTCCGGCAGAATGCCGCCTTCTATTGACATTCTCTCCAGATCGCCGGTGGCCTCTTTAACGGCGTTGATGTTGGCGTATTTCTCAGCGAGAAGAGCCAGATCATAGGCGGATAACTCGCAGCCGGTTCTTCCCGGAATGATATAAGGGACCATTTCAATATCGGGAAAAGCCTCGGCAATCCTGCCATAGTGCCGCGTGCGGAGCTCAAAAGACGACGGGCCGTTGTAATAGCAGTCTATTATCAGCGCCGCTTTTATTCCTGCTTCCACGGCGGATTTTACTGATCTGATGGATTCTTCCGTCGAGTTGGAACCGCAGCCCGCGAGAAGCCCGCAACGCCCGGCGGCAAGCTCAAAAACTTTTTTATTTACCGCTCCGTGCTCGTCATGGCTAACGGTGGGAGACTCGCCTGTTGTTCCCATGGGAAGAAGACCAGATATTCCTTCCTTTATCTGAAATTCCACATTTTTATTAAGGCCTTCCCAATCCACACTTTCGTCTTCTTTAAACGGCGTCACCAACGCGGTCCACGCGCCTTTAAATTCCATATTCCCTCCTCTTTAATTCCTTCTGAGTCATATGAGTTTCCGGATATCTTCGCGCTCTCTGATAAGAGCTGTGCGGCTGCCGTCAACGAGCACTTCCGCGGGGCGGGCGCGAAGATTGTAATTTGAGCTCATGGAATAGCCGTATGCCCCCGCGCCCCTGAGAGCGAGAAGCTCCCCCGCATACAGATTCTGCATCCGCCGCTTCTTGGCCAGCACATCGCCCGACTCGCAGATAGGGCCGACAATATCATAATCCTTCTTTTCTCTTTCGGAAAAAACCTTCGCCGGCAACGCCTCATGATACGCGCCATAGATACTGGGCCGCATGATATCATTCATTCCGCCGTCAACGACCACAAAATTTTTTCGCCCTGATCGCTTATTCGATATCACTCTCATGAGTAGCACGGCCGTGTTGGCGATGAGCATGCGGCCCGGCTCGATTATAATTTTCGGCGCGATCCTCAGCGCGTATTTCTTTATGACAGCGGCGTATTTGTCCAGAGTCTCCGGGATCTCGCTCTGATATTTAACGCCCAGGCCTCCGCCGGCATTAATGTATTTCAACCTGATTCCGGACTTCGCGAGTTGTTTTGAAAAAACCGCCAGTTTCTTCAGCGCCTCGGCGAAAGGATCTGTTTCTGTTATCTGCGAACCTATGTGCATGTGCATTCCGCAAATTTCAATAGTCTCAAGCGACGCCGCGAGCCTGTATGCTTTAAGAGCGTCGTCATAGGCCAGGCCGAATTTGGATTCTTTCAGGCCCGTGGCGATGTGCGGATGTGTCGGCACCCTGATTTCCGGGTTTACGCGAAAACTTACGCGGGCTTTTGTTTTCATACTACCCGCTACCCTGGATATGTTCAAAAGATCTTCCGCGCTGTCGGCGTTTATCATCCTGATGTTCATTTTAAGGGCGAGCTTTATCTCTTCATCCGTCTTGCCGTTACCGTTTAGGATGATCCTATCCTTCGGCACACCCGCTTTGCGTGCGAGAAGTAGCTCCCCGAGAGAAACACAGTCCGCGCCTACGCCCTCTTGATTCATCAGTTTGAGCAGCGCGCTGTTATTGTTGGCTTTATAAGCGAAACATATCAGCGCGCCCGACGAACGGAAAACTCTTTTCACTTCTCCGATATGGCGCAGAAGCGTTTTTTTTGAATACACGTACAGCGGCGTTCCGTATTTTTCCGCCAGAACGCTCAATGGTATTTCCTCGGCGAACAATTCAGATCCTTTATACTTGAAATAATCCATATTTACTTCAGCCTCACATTCATGATCTTATCCCCGGGGTATATCTGAGCAGCCACATCCAAACCCTGCGTCACCTCGCCGAAAATTGTGTACTCTCCGTCAAGGCGGGGCGCGGACGAAAGGCATATATAAAACTGACTGCCGTTTGACCTCTTATCCGGATTGACGCTGTCATCCATACGCGCCATAGCCACGGTGCCCGGCACATGCTTCAGTTCCCGGGATATTTCCGCAGGGAGAGTATAGCCCGGGCCGCCGCCGCCGTGGCCCAGGGGATCGCCGCCCTGCACAATCACATCTTTCACCACTCTGTGAAAAGTCAAACCGTCGTAAAAGCCCTGTTTTGACAGCCTGATAAAGTTTTTTACAGTTTCCGGCGCGTATCCAGGATACATCTTTACAACTATGAGACCCTTCTCCGTCTCAAGCTCAGCGACGGGCGCTTCACCGCGGCACGATAAGAATAAAAACGCCATCAAAAAAACCGGCAAAAATCTCACAAGCCCTCCGTTATCCTTTCCATATTTCTATTTTTATCATATTTGGCGCAAAAATAGAAGATGGGTGCCGGCCGCGATGAATAAAGAGCCTCGACTGAGCCCGGAGGGCGAGGGAAAGGCACGGGCGCGAGATGTGAGCGCCCCGGAATGCCGGCCAGCGGACTTCAGCTGCGGGGATGAAAACGGCGGTGTATCTGGCGGAGCCGCTTGGTGGAAATGTGCGTGTAGATCTGAGTTGTGCTGATCTGAGCGTGGCCGAGCAGCTCCTGTATAACGCGAAGATCAGCTCCGTTCTGGAGAAGATGCGTCGCAAAACTGTGCCTGAAAGTGTGCGGGGTTATCCGCCTTGTGATACCGGCGTCCGCGCAGAGTTTTTTTATTATTTTCCACACGCCCATACGGCTGAACGGCGCGCCGGACGGATTGCGGAAAAGGGAATTCCCCTCTTCCGCGGGAGAAAAAAGCAGAAAAGCCTTCACCGCGGAGCAGGCTTTTTCTCCTATCGGAACAATTCTTTCTTTTCCTCTTTTGCCCAGGCATTTGAGAAAACCCACATCAAGATTGACGTCTTTGACCTTTAACGATATCAGTTCGCTGATTCTCAAACCGGCGCCGTAAAGCACTTCTATCATGGCGGTATTCCTCAAAGATGTCCTTCTGCCCCGCGCTACCCGGTTTATAACCTGTTCCACCTCCGAGACGCTGAGAACATCCGGCAGATAGCTTTCAAGCCGAGGGCTCCTCAGGGCGGAAGCGGGATTACGCTGCGCCATACCGTCCTCCACCAGGAATTTCCAGAAACTTCTAAGAGCGCAGATCTTCCTCGCCAGAGTGCGGGATGAAACACCGCTTCTTTTTTCCCTTAAAAAAGCAGTGATGTGTTTTTCACCTATATTCGCGACCGGAACGTCAATCGTTGAGAAAAATTCCCTGATATCTCTTGTGTAAGCCTGGATGGTGAGCTTTGACAGGCCTCTCTCCGAAGCACAATAACCCCCGTATTCGGCAAGAAGCGCCGAAGCTTTATCCATTCTTCGCGGAAAAATTAATCTTTATCAGATTTTTTCTTTTCGTCTTTTTTCTTTTCGGGAAAAGCGATCTTCAGTATTTCTTTTTCAAGCGCCGATGAGACTTTGTTATCGCCCTGAAGCATTTCCACGGAATTTTCGCGACCGATGCCGAGTTTGACATCGCCGTAAAAAAAGGTGTTGCCCGTTTTTTTGATCAAACCAAGCCCTGTTCCCACATCCAGCAAAGACGATTCAGGCACAATTCCTTTGCCGAAATATATATCAAATTCGCAGACTTTATAGGGGGGGGCCACCTTGTTTTTGGCCACTTTCACCTTGACCCTCGCGCCGATTATGTCCTCTCCTTTTTTTATGGATCCTATTCTTCTGATATCCAGACGGACGGACGAATAAAATTTGAGCGCCCTGCCTCCCGGTGTTGTTGTCGTGCCGCCGAAGCCGAAAGTCATGCCTATCTTTTCTCTTATCTGATTTATGAAAACCGCCGCTGTCCTGGACTTGGATATGGCCGAAGCCAGACGCCTCAGGCTCTGCGACATGAGGCGAGCCTGAAGCCCCACCGTCGGTGCGCCTATATCCCCTTCAAGCTCGGCTTTGGGCACAAGAGCCGCCACCGAATCCAGAACGATGATATCGATGGATCCGCTCCTTATCAAAGTGTCTATTATCTGCAAGGCCTGCTCCCCGGAATCCGGCTGCGAAATAAGGAGCTCTTTGATGTTAACACCTATTTTTTCCGCGTAATCCGGATCCATCGCGTGTTCGGCGTCAACGAAAGCCGCCGTTCCACCGGCCTCCTGGACATTGGCTATTATCTGCAGAGCCAGAGTGGTCTTGCCGCCGCCCTCGGGTCCGTAAATTTCGGTGATGCGGCCGCAGGGGATGCCCCCTATACCAAGCGCGATATCAAGCGACACAGCCCTTGTGGGAATAGCCGTCACCTTGCCGAAAAATTTTTCATCGCCCAGCCTCATTATGGAACCCTTGCCGAACTTCTTCTCGATTTCAGCGAGCGCCACATCTAAACTTTTCTGTTTTTCATCTTTTGACATTTTGTCCTCCGATTATCTTTTCACGACACCAGCGCTTACATCAAACATTTTCAGATTTTTTGGCCTCTATAAAGGCCGACTCCGGGAATATGGTGACAATTTCGTTCTTGTTAAGATTGAGGAACCTGACACGGTAAGACCATTTCGCTCCGCTGATGGAATCTATCTCCGCGTCGGTGACAGGAATAAACTGCCTCACGGGAGAATTGACGAAATCCGACACTCTTCCTCCGGGCGGCAAAAACATTTTGCCTTTTATTTTGCAATTACCGAGATAGATTATGACGCTGATCTCATCTCTGTCCGGCTTGTCTATCTCCCTTTCCATACCCTATTTTTAGAAATTAAACGGCTTTTTTGCAATAGCGCGTTACTTTAGCGCGAGGAGATTATGTATCTGCGGGAGCATCCGCACTTTCGGGTAAACGCGCTGAATACGCCCAGCAAAAAGAACGGCCTTGTTCAGGGCTTTTTTATCGATCTTTTTTCCTGCGCTCACTGGCTGCAGCACAATAGTTGAATTCGCGAATTTAGCGAGGAAACGGCTGGTTTCGATAACATCTTCAAATTTCGCCGCGGCAGTGATGACGATTTTCAGCGTAAAAGGCACCCCGCTTATGCTTCGTATGAATTTTCTGACGGGAGGAGTAAGGGGAAGCTCAGCATGAAAAGAAATGTGTTCAAAAACTCCCGGTTCGGCTAGGAGATTTGAACCGGCGGTCTCTATAAAAACCTGCCTTGCAGAATGTTTCCCCGACTTGATTTCGGCCAGAAGCGCGCTGAGGAATTCGCCCTGCAGCGTCGGCTCTCCTCCCGTTATCACAACAGGCGCCGGGCCTTTGATCCGCGACGCCACAGTTTCAGCCGTCATCAAGGTCCCGCCGGTTTTGGCGTAAAGCGTATCACAATAAGAACAGTTTTTATCACAACCGGAAAATCTCACAAACCAGCACGGCAGACCGGCATAAATACCCTCCCCCTGAATTGAAAAAAAAATCTCGGTGATTTTGCCTTTTACGCTTTTGCTGTTTCTCAATTTTTTATTGGCCTGCCCAGTTCCGGCGAAGAGCAGGGTCTTCCATCCCCGCCTGCCGAAAACCCTTTGCTCTGAGCAGACAGGAATCGCACTTTCCGCAGGGATACCGTCCACCCTCATAGCAGGACCATGTGTGCCGGAGCGGCACTTTGAGCCTCCGGGCGAGCAGCACTATCTCTTTTTTGCTTTTTTTGAGAAGCGGGGTTTTAATAGACACTTTCCCGAGAGAGGCCTGCTTTAGAAGTTTGTTGAACTCCTTATAGTAAGCCGGCCGGCAATCCGGATAACCGGAAAAATCCACAGCGTTCGCGCCTATGACGATATAATCCATTTTTGCCGCCTCACAGAAAGACAGCGCGTATGAGATGAATATCGTGTTTCTGCCGGGGACGTAGGTTGACGGAATTTTTTTGGAAGACACCTTGCCTGGAGGGATGCGCCCGGAGCGTCCGATGAGACTTGACCCTCCCCATGGGAGTTTTATATCAACAATAGTGCAGGGCCTCCCTGCGCACTCGGCTATTTTTACCGCTTTTCTGATCTCTGCGCTGTGACGCTGATTATATGAAAAAATAAGACAATGGGTTTCATAACCGCGCTTTATGGCCCAGTAAAGAATGGTTGACGAATCCAGCCCTCCGGACAGGAGCACGGCCACTTTGCGTTTTTTCATTTCCGGGAATAAGACGCTATATTATTGTCCGTTTCCGAGATCTTTATTGCTTCCAGGCACACGCCGGCAGGCAGGAGCGCCGCCAATTTTTTAAAGATATAGCGCGCTATATTCTCGGATGTGGGGTTGAGCTTTTTGAAATCCCGCAGGTCATTGAGCAGAATGTGGTCAAGCGGCATTATCACCCGCTTCAGTTTATCTTTCAAGTCCTTGAAATCCATCACCATGGCGTTCTTAAGTTTAACCGACGACACTTCCGCCGTCACGCCCCAGTTATGGCCGTGAAGATTTTCGCACTTGCCTTTATAATCCCTGAGATAATGAGCCGAAGAAAAATGATCTTTTACAAAAATTCTGTACACAGTTGAGCCCTCCCCGCGGACACTTTCATTATTTTTTTTGCCATTTTAACAAAATGCCCCGGGTCATCGCTGACATAAAAAGAACTCTTCCCTGCTCCCGGACAAATCCGGACACTGCCGGAGATCGCCTCAGCCAGCGAGGAAGAATCCACGAGGCGCGTTTTCGGGCCCATGAAATCAGCGATTTCTCTTCTGAGTATGGGATAATGCGTGCAGCCCATTATCAGCGCTTCCGGGCGCATGCGGCGGATCGGGGCAAGATATATTCCGGTGACTTTTTCCGCGACATCCGTTCCTGACCAGCCCTCCTCCACCAGAGGCACGAAAAGGGGGGCCGGCAGGGATTTCACTTTGATTTTTTTGTTTATTTTCTTCAGCTGTTTTTCGTACACCCCGCTTTTTATCGTGAGTTTCGTCCCGATAACGGCCACGCGCGAAAAAACCGCCGCATCCCCAACCGCCGCGGCGATAACTCCGTGAACAGGTACAGGGCTGTTTCTGGAAATGCTCTCAAGCGCCACGGCGGATGCCGTGTTACAGGCGCACACGATCAGGTCCGCCTTTTTCCTGAGAAGAAAAGACACAATCTTTTCCGTGTAGGCGATGATGGTCTTCCCTGATTTGCCGCCGTAGGGCACATGAGCGGTGTCGGCGTAATAAATAAAATCACAGAAGGGGTATTTTTTTTGGAGAGTTTTATAGACTGTCAGTCCGCCTATACCGGAATCAAACACGCCTATTCTGGTTCTCCGGCCGGGTGCGGAACACTTTTTTTGGGTCATACTGTTTTCAGGATTTATATTTGGACAGCTCTCTGTATATAGCTTCCTTCTTCGCTGTTATTGACGTTAACCTATTCTCTATGTCGCTCTCAAAAGCGTTTTTGTTTTTGAGGAGTTTTTCAAGTTCCTGCAGTTCGTCGCCAAGACGCCTTGAGTTATCGCGCGATGTTCGAACGGTGCCGGAAAAATTTTCCAGAAGCCTGTTGATGGCCCCCGCAAGGGGCAGAAACTCATCTTTCTCGCGGAGCACAAGCCTTTTGGATATATCGCCCTCGTCCATAAGGCTGATGAGCGAGGCCATCCTGTTCACGGGCCCGACGATCCTGTGGGAGAAGAGAATCCCTGCCGCCGCGGCTACTATGATAAGCGCTATCACCCCCGCCCAGTAAGGGAGCAGGAGGCCCCTTGCCACATCCATGGAAATTGACTTTGTCACGGCTTCGGAAAGCCTGGATGAGAGCAGAGGATAGGCCAGAGTGAAGGTTAAAACGGATATCGCCGCGGCCACGCTTATCATGGCCGCTATGATATAGGCCGTGTACCTGAGCTGATAATTCTTGTGCGTTAAAAAATGCTTTCTCTCGTATAAAGGCATCAATCGCCTGTATAAATTTTTTCCGTGAAACTTTTATCGCCTATTTTAATGCTCACCCTGAAATTATTTTTTATGAGCGAGCCGTCATCCGTTTTGCCCTTCCATGGTATCTCAAAAACACCGGTATTGTGTTCCTTATTATTCAGTATTTCCGCGCTCTGGCGGGAAGACGCCGCAGTGATAACAACAGGAGAGATTTCCTTCACCCTGTATTTTATGACGAGCGTGTCAGCGCCCGGTTTAAAGATTTTGGGCTCAACGCTGAATACTCTCCTGGCGGCGGCTTTTCCCTGCCAATCCGCGACCATATCGGAAAGAAGGGGGAAATTAAACAAATTCAGCGCTATTATAACAACAGCCATAGGCACAGCTACAGCGGCGGCTTTTCTTTCCTTCTTCATGGCCCATGCGGCGATACCGAAACAAATACCCGCTCCGGCAAAAACATAAGGATATATAAAAAAACTCAGGAAAACCGAGCCCGCGCACAAAATGTCCAGTACAGATGCGGACGAGGATTCCTTTTGAACCACGATGCGTTCGGCCAGATAGGGATTTTCTTCGGAAAAGACAACGCTCTCCCTCAAGAGCCTTACGCCGTTTTTCACATCTTCCATAAGGAGAAGTTTTTTCGCGATTTCAAGCATCAGCGCCAAATTACCAGAGTCAACAGCGCCGCGTGCGGCCCTGGACTCTCTATTGATATCCTCGCGTGAGGCCGTAAAAGATGTCTGCTCCGTTTTCGGGCTTTCCGCCTCTTTTGAATGCACAATTTCCCTTATAAGGCCCTGAGTCCTCAAATCTGTCGGGAAAACCCTCCTTAAAAATGTCGCTATTTCCAGAGCCCTGGAAAAATCCTTTTTGCCTATGCACGCTAGGCACTCGTTCTTTTTCTCATCATACACCTCATTCAGCAGTTGTTGAATGGCAATGCCTATACTGCCTTCCGTTATTATGGGAAGCTGCGGGGGGGACACCTTTCTCTTTTTCCAGCCGGACAAACTTTTTATTTTGTCGAGCATATCCTCATCGCTCAAATCCCTGTTGAAGCAGCCGGCTATTTCCAGAAGCTCTGCGACTTTGGGCGTGGGATGCAACTTTGTGAGGATGACGAGAGGCGATTCAAGGCATTTTTCCTTTAAGCCCGCGGCAAAATTGATCCCGTCAATGGAAGAAAACACCATCTCGCTGACGACAACATCCGGCTTTTTTTTCAGGATTTCATTGATCGCATCTTCCGGCGACTCAAAAAGCGTCACAATGTAATCGCTTTCAATAACACCCTTGAGCTTAGCGGCAGAATCCTTATCTTCCGCGATAATATAGGCCGTTTCTTTTACCATGTGTTTATCCCCTCGCCCTTTGTGTCTAATTCATTGCAATTGACATACCATGTCCCTATATCCTTCATATACACCCATGCGGCAGAACCGAAGGTAGCCCTTGAGTTATATTCAAAAGTTTTAGACCCGTCTCCCTGTACAGCCACCACGACTACATTTGTATTAACAGGAAGGTTTAATCCCGTCTGCACTGCGGGAATCGCGCTGACATATTTGGGAACAATCGCCGCTCCCGAATCCAGAGCGGAAATCAAACTATAATCCGCTATGAAAGTGTCCTGATAAGGCCACACGCCGATGTGATCCGCGTAATAAATGGAAACCACCGATCTCAGCACGCCGAGATTGCTTTTTGTGACGGCCTCATTGGCTTTCCGCATCATATTGGCAAATTTGGGCACCGCTACAGCCGACAGCAGGCCGACAATAGTGACGACTATCATCAGCTCAATCAGTGTAAAAGCCTTATTCGATCTCATATTCCTGCTCCGAAATTTTGTAATCCGCGCGGATCCTTATCCTTTTGCCGGTAGACGCGGCCAGGGCATCTATGGCGTCCTCCGTGAACATGTCCGCGACAGTCGGATGCACAAAAACATTCACCGACACAGCATGCAGATTCTTCCTGTTTTTCATCAAATGCCTCTTTATCCTTATGAGCATCGTCAGGGGCGATAACACGCGGCCGCTCCCGTCGCAGTGTGAACACTTGACGCTCACCTTTTCAAGAATATTATCCTCCAGCCGCTGTCTTGTTATTTCCACAAGGCCCAGCCGATTCAGCGGCAGAATATCGATCTTGGCCCTGTCAAACGAGGCCGCTTCTTTCATTATGTCATAAATTTCCTTCCTGTGTAAAGACTTTTCCATGTCAATAAGGTCGCAGACGATTATCCCGCCTATATTCCTGAGCCTTATCTGCCTCATTATTTCTTTCGCCGCCTCTTTGTTGGTCCAAAAAGACGTGTCTTCAACTGAGCCCTTCTTCTTGAATCCCTTGCTGTTAACATCCACGGCCGTGAGAGCCTCGGTGGACTGGATCACTATCTCGCCTCCGGAACTCAGCGCAACAGAAGGCTTGGTTAATTCCCTGATGACTTTTTCAATACCATACATTTCAAAGAGGCTCCGATTGTCTTTCTCGTCGCTTGTGAGAAACGCTTTTTTATCCGGGGCGATCTGCTTCAGATATTTTTTCGCCTTTTCCAGTTCCTCAATCGGCTCGACATAAACGCCATCTGTTTTATCATTGAGCATCTCTCTTAAAATTTTCGGGGTAAAATCCTGCATGCAGTATATCTGCCCTGTTTTTATATCCCTGATTTTTTCCTTTTCTATCTCACGCCATACCGAAGCGGCGAATTCCCCGTCGCTCTTTATTTCTTTTTCCGTTCTGTCGGAGGCCTGAGTCCTGGCGATCCAGGCGCCGCCGTGGACGGATTTGAGTTCCTCCATTATTTTTTTCAGACGGAACCTCTCTTTCCGGTCTGTAATATTTTTTGAAACGCCGCCTCGGGTTGAATTGGGCATGAAGATAAGGAAGCGGCCGGGAACGGATATGTAACCGGTCAGGCGCGCAGGCTTGGTCTTGATCTCATCTTTAGCTATCTGAACGAAAAGCCTCTCACCTTTTTTTATCGCTCCCGGATAATCCGAAAAAGGGAGAAAACAGTTCCTTCCAATACCGATGTCGACGAAAGCGGCGTGAATGGCGTTGTTGATGCCGGAGGCAAGACCGTAATATATGTCGCCTATCCTGGAAGGTTCTTCCTTCCTCTCGATAATGAGTTCCTGCACCTCGTGCCCGCGCAGATACGCGGCGCGCTTTTCATCCGCGTCAACTTCTATGAGTATAATATTCTTAACTTCTTGCCTTCGCATGCCTACCTTTTAGCAAAAAAACGCGCTTATGGCAAAATGTATCATTATTTTCTACAATACTTTTCGATGATTCAAGCGGGCAATTAGCTCAGCTGGTGAGAGCGCTGCCCTTACAAGGCAGAGGCCGCAGGTTCGAATCCTGCATTGCCCAATAAGGTAAATGAGCAAGCCAACTGCTTGGCTTGTGTCAGGATTCGAAGACCACAGCGATGCGCGAGTTTTGCGAAGCAAA